>DRHF01000442.1 GCA_011049715.1 Desulfobacterales bacterium | reverse complement strand
TCGCCCCACTTCTCATCCGGGATGCCGATCACAGCAGCCTGCAAAATCTTGGGATGTTTTAAAAGAAGATCATCGATTTCAGTTGGATAGATATTCTCTCCTCCTGAGATGATCATGTCATTCTTGCGGTCAACGATGTAGTAGTAACCCTCCTCGTCTACCATTGCCATATCCCCGACAGAAAGATATTCCCCTTGAAAGGCTTTGGCATCCGCCTTGTATAGTGAAAAAAGATAAAAAAATAAATTTTAAAACGGGCAGTGCGGGGGTGTCCTCCCCGCCCTTTCCGAGGGTGAAAAAATAAATGCTTTCTTTATTCGGTAAAACCATTAACGTGTCGGGAGAGGAGGTATCCGCCTTGGGCTTCGAGCCCGTGCCAGAGATTCTTCCTCCCGCCAGGTTTAAGTCGGGGAATAACGTGGTGCACAGACACCGTATGCACAAGGCTGATGATTCCTGGCATTTTTAATTCATTTTTACCGAATAGGAGACGTTATGAACCAATTTTATTTAGGCATTGATGCCAGTAAGGGATATTCAGATTTCGTTATGCTCAATGCAAAAAAACAACCCGTGATCGAAAATTTCCAGCTCGATGATACTTTCCAAGGACACGCTCGGCTTTATGAGCGGCTTGGCAGCTTTCACCAGGATCATCCGGAGGCCACCATCTATGCTGCCGTGGAGAGTACCGGCGGATACGAAAACAACTGGTTTCAGGCATTGCTCAAATTCCAGGGCAGCTTACCGATCAAAACCGCTCATTTGAACCCGTTGGGGGTCAACTACAACCATAAAGCTGCTCTAAAACGCAATGTCACCGATAAGATCAGTGCTCAAAATGTAGCCGAATATATGATCGCACATCCGGAAAAAGTATCCTATCAGCATCAGGATTCGCTGGCCAGCTTAAGAAAGCAATGGGGCTTTATCACGATGCTCACCAAGCAAAGCACCCAGCTGTTAAACCAGAAGGAGTCGCTGGTTTACAATGCCAACCCGGAAATTTTAATGTACTGCAAAGACGGCACCCCACAGTGGGTGTTAAAGTTGCTTACACGCTATCCCACAGCTTTGCGGTTATCAAAAGCCAAAGCTAAATCGGTTGCCCGCATACCCTATGTATCCAAAGAGCGGGCTCAACAACTGGTTGCAACCGCTAAAAAAAGCGTGGCCTCAGCTGACGATGAAGTGACCGAACAGCTGATTGTGGCCACCGTTAAACAGATCCTTGATCTGAACAACACCATTAAAGCGCAAACAAAAATCTTGGCCGATAAATGCGCCGTACCCGAGGTCGAGTTGCTCAAAACCTTTATTGGCATAAGCGACTATTCCGCCATTGGGTTAATGCTCGAAATACAATCCATAAAACGCTTCTTGTCGTCGAAAAAAATAGCGTCTTTTTTCGGAATCCATCCCGCATATAAAAAGAGTGGCGACGGAATCTGGAAATATCGGATGAGCAAAAAAGGACGCAAAGAACCGCGTCGGATCCTGTTTATGGTGGCCATGTCGGCCATTAAATCCAATCCCCTTATCCGCAGCATTTATCAACAGGCTGTTAAAAGAGGAATGAAAAAAAAGGCGGCCGTGGGGTTATGCATGCACAAAACCCTTCGAATCATTTACGGCATGCTCAAACACAACAAGGCCTTTGATCCGGAAATCGACCGAAAAAACAGACAGAAAAAACCGCTACGACAAAGGAGAGTTCGCCAGGATAAAGATCGTCGTTACCAGGATTTTGATTCCAAAGCACCCATATCCAGACGGCAAAAAATGAAAAGAAAGGAACGGAAGCAGTCCCAAAACGTTAATAACGTTGAGTACGGGATCAATGAAGCCTCCGTTCCCGTTACCGAGTTAGCAAATTAAACTGCATTTGTCCAGGTTTTACCGAATTTTCAAAGAACAACTATTTTAAAATTTGAGGTATAAAATACCCTTAATTTTTTACTTGACTTTCACCTGAATAACTCTGGAG
>DRHF01000441.1 GCA_011049715.1 Desulfobacterales bacterium | reverse complement strand
CTGGTACCTCTGTTGGTCAAATATTCAAGGATTTTCCGCTGCTTTTATCAAAGAAATGGGTCCTGCGTTCGTCGAATTGGACCCAAACCGTTTCCCCTGGCTTTTCAACAAAACGAGCTGCTGATATAGATCGGATGATTTGATCTCCTGCCTTGATATCGACAATATCATAAGGGCCTAAAGGCTCAATCACATGAACCACCGCCTTTAAATAGCCTTCCTTGTTCTCTTTTTCGATTCGGACCGCTTCAGGCCGTATTCCCAAAGTCAACTTTTCGGTTGAGCCCACTTTTTCTTGGATACTGGAAAAAAGGGATTTGGAAAAAGGTAATCCGAATTCTTCCCGGCCGATGAAAACCAGGGTATGGCTTTCATCCGTACCGATCTTGCAGTCCAAAATGTTCATAATCGGACTACCGATGAACTGAGCCACAAACAAGTTGACGGGATGATCGTATACCTCGGTCGGTGTGCCGACTTGCTGTAGGATCCCTGCTTCCATGATGGCAATTTTGTCCGCCATGGACATGGCCTCCACCTGGTCGTGGGTTACATAAAGGGTGGTGGCATTGATTTCGATATGCAGCCGCTTTAGTTCGGTTCTCATTTCTTCCCGTAACTTGGCATCCAGCGATCCAATCGGTTCGTCCATTAAAATTGCCTTGGGTCTTCGTACCAATGCCCGCCCAACGGCAACCCGCTGCATGTCGCCACTGCTGAGCTCAGAGGGTTTCTTTTTTAGAATTGACTCAATTTTGAGAATGTTGGCGATCTCATTTATCCGTTTATCGATGGTTTGCTTATCTTTTTTGGTGGCCTTCAGGGGAAATGCAAGGTTGTCAAAAACATTTAAATGGGGGTAGAGCGCATAGAGTTGAAACACGAAGGCGATATTCCGGTCGCTGGCCCTGAGATGCTGGATAGACGTTCCATCAATGAGAATGTCACCCGAATCAATCTCCTCCAGCCCGGCAATGGCCCGCAAAGTGGTCGTCTTTCCACATCCAGATGGGCCAAGGAGAACCAGAAACTCTCGATCCTCGATTTGAAGATCTAATTTTCGAATGACGTAGTTCTTATCGAAATATTTTTCAACCTTGATTAAGTTGATATCTGGCATGAGGTTTCCTGTGAACTAATGCTATTCCTCTTCAGGTAACGGTTTGATGTGAGAAAAAAATATAAAGCCGACCAGACCGATCAGTATAATGAGGAATCCATAGACATGGAAAAAAAGATTCCACGGCTGGCAGAGGCTGAAAATTCCAAAAATGATGACCCACATGGAGATCGGTTCAAAGTATTTCACACTCAATTTTCTAAACATTTCAGATGACCTACTTTCTGATCGCCCCGAATGTGACGCCTCTCAGGAGATGTTTACGTAAGAAAAAGGTAAAAATAGCTACGGGAAGCAAGAAAATAAATGTTCCTGCAGCGATAGTGGTCCAATCAGTCATGCCTGAACCCAATTGGGAAGGGATAAAGGGAGGCGCGGTCTGCGCTTTACGATTTGTCATCATCAGGGCCAGGGCATATTCATTCCAGGCCGTGATAAAGCTGAACACCGCGGTTGCGGCAATCCCTGTTGCGGATTGTGGCAGCACAATTTTCCAGAATGCTTCAAATCGTGTATAGCCATCCACAAGGGCGGCTTCTTCATACTCCACCGGAATTTCATCCATAAACCCCTTCATCAACCAGACACAAAAGGATAGATTAAGCGCCGTGTAAAGAAGGATAAGTCCTATATGGGAGTCGACCAATCCAATCGTTCTAAACATCAAAAAAATAGGGATGGCCACCACCACCGGCGGCAGCATCCGGGTACTGAGAATAAAAAAAAGCCAGTCATTTTCACCGGCCAATTTAAATCTGGAAAAACCGTAAGCCGTGAAGGTGCCCAGGGTCAATGCCAAAATCGTACTGATTCCCGCAATGATAATGCTGTTCCAAAAACGGTTCAGAAACGGTGAATTCGTGATGATTCTTTCTCCGGCGTCATAAACGAGTTTTTCATACCAGGCTGCAGCCTCGTATTTCTCCTGTGAAACTACCTTGCGCAGTTGAACCCTTTTGGTGAAGAGTTTGATAAACGGTGTTAACTCCGGTTTAAAAAATACCGTGGGCGGAACCGTTGTCGCCGCAGAACGTGGCTTGAAGGCGGTCGAACCGATCCAATAGAGTGGAATCAGATAGACAACCGTCAGCAGTAAAACGATAACCACTGCAATTTTATTAAAAAACCGTGCTTTGGTTGATTCTACTTCCGGCATTCTATCTTTCCTTCGCCTGATTGAGATATTTTATATAGATGTTGCTGACCCCGATAATCACAATCAATACGATATAGGCCAGTGCGGCCGATTTTCCCGTCTGCCACTGGGGAAAGGCCATATTATATAATTTGATGGAGATCAGTTCAGTGGCAGTGCCCGGACCGCCGCCCGTCATGATATAAGCCAGATCAAACGTCTTAAAGGCTTCCATTGTTCTAAAAATAACGGCAATGAGCAACAGAGGGCTGACAAGGGGCAGGGTGATTCTTCTAAAGGTAAACCACCGTGACGCCCGGTCAATTGAAGCCGCCTCATAAAGATGCTGTGGAATTGCCGATAGGCCGGCCAGAGATAACAGCATTACAAAAGGCGACCACATCCATATATCGGTAATTGCGATGGCAAGCAGGGCAACATCGGCGTTGGAGATCCAGACAAATTTTCCAAGCCCCAACAGATAATTAATAATCCCCCAGGAAGGGCTGTACAGCAGTTTCCAGAACAGTCCGACAATGGCCATGGACATCATCATCGGAAGCAGCAGCAGGGTGGTGATCACCCCCTTGCCGGGGATTTTACGGTTCAGCAAAAGTGCGATGCCGAATCCGACGACCAATTGTCCAAAAACCGAAATGATCGCATACTTCAAGGTAATATAAAAGCTATTCCAAACATGGGGATCATTCAGAAGCTCCCTGTAGTTCCGGATTCCGATCCAAATCGGTGGTTTTCCGGAAATCGCACTGTAGTCGGCAAACGAGAGAATTAGCGAGTAAAAAAGGGGGAAAATATTGATCAAGATTAAAAACACAAGGGTGGGAATGATAAAAAAATTCCGGATGCTAAGGTCGCTCAAACCACCCCGCGCCATTACAGCATTTGTTGTCATTATATTGCCTACAGGTGTATAGCTTTTGTGAGATCGAAGAAAAAATGACTAAAATAATTGACAAGGAAAGGGGACTCCCTTTCCTTGTCAATTCGTTTGTATGGGTGAATTATTTCAGACGCCCATGCTTTTTGAAAATGACTTCCCAGTCTTTGGCAATGGTATCCATGGCCTCTTTGGCCGTACCCTTGCCTTCGACAATATACTGATGCCAATTTCTCTGAGAAACTTCCAGTAACTCCGCATATTCAGGAACAGCCCAGAAGTCTTTAACCATGAACATGGTTTCATAGAACGCCTTATTATACGGGGTATCATTGAGGAAAGCATCCGATTTCAACACATTGCCATTACAGGTGTATCCGCCCAACTCCGCCCATCGTTTTTGAACATCGTCTCTGATAAACCACTCTAGAAACTTAAAGGCAAGATCCTGTTTTTTTGAGTATTTGATAATGGAGGCGCCTTGACCACCCAGCGCAGCAAATCTGCCTGCAGGCCCTTTGGGCATGGAAAAGAAACCGGTAACTTTGGCATACTTGTTGACAGCCGGATTGATTAGGGCAGGGAAGAATGCGAAGTAGTTCATGCTCATGGCGACCAGACCCTCGGTTATGGCCTGATTGTTAGCCTGGAAAAAGGCATTACCCCAGTCCGGAGGTGTGAATTTATACAGTTCCTTGTAAAATGCCAACGCTTCAATCCCACCTTTGCTATTCAGGATACCATCGACTTTGTAGGTTTTATTATCACCTAAATCCGCGCCCCAGGCAAATAGGACGTTTTCAACACCCATGGTAAGGGCGTCGTAGTCCTTTTGGGTATAAATCGCCAAGCCATACCGGCCCTGATCCGGTCGATGGAAAAATTCCGCAATATCTCTGAGTTGTGCCCATGTGTCGGGCACTCCCAGCTCAAAGCCATACTTCTTTTTGAATGCCGCTTTTTCCTTGGGATCTTCAAACCAATCCTTGCGATAAGACCAACCATTGGCGTCACCCTCGAGCGGTACAGCCCAATATTTTTTACTTCCTTTTGGATACTCAGCGTAACCCACAACAGTCGCAGGGGCCATGGATTTGTCGACCCCATTTTTAATAAACCAGTCTGTTAGTTCAACATAATGGCCTTGCGTCGCACCGGCGCCCAGCCATTGGGAGTCACCGACAATCAGATCCCAGGAATCCCCCTTGGCGGCAAATTCCCGAAAGGTTTTGGTCTGGAAATCACCCCATGGTGTTGTTTCCACAGTCACCTTGATGCCGGTTTCCTTTTCAAAATCCAGAACCAGTTCCTGTAGGTAGGTTGCGGGATCCCATTCAGCCCAAAAAATGCTTAACGACTCTCCGGCTAAAGCCATGCCGCTAGTGACAAGAAAAAAAACTGCAACCAGACTAAACATCTTCATCTTCTTAAACATAATGCTTCCTCCTTTAAATTTTGGGTTTTAGTCAATGGCAACCTCAAGATACGCCGTGGATGGACACTTATTAGTTTATTCAGTGAACTTTTTCAACAAACAAAGACTTTGTCAAGTGATTTCTTGATGCCGGGATGAACACGTTGCGAATTAATATTTCTTAACTGTCTGTTTATATTTCTATTTTAAATGGCACCGAAATCATTGGCAGACGTTAAGTGACGACTGAGAAATCTCTCAAATATGCTAGTGTGCTCTAGCCTTCTCGATTGCATTTCTCAGGGTTTTACCTGATTCGTCGACAAGCCAGCTGTAAAATTCATCTGAAAGGACACCACTGCCATGATCCTCAATGAATTTTAGCTGGTCTTCCGTCAGTTCGGCTTCGGCTGTACCCTGTGCATTTTTGTAAGGATTAGCCGGTGTCCGATCGATGGGCGCCACAAACTCAACCGTCAGTGCATCATTATAACCGGCTGCTTTCAGTGTGGTGATCAGGCGAACCCAGTCATAGTCGCCCATGCCGGGTGCCATCCGATTGTTATCCGCTACATGGAAAGCGACCAATTTTTCACCGGTGTTCAGGATCGCCTGAAACAAATCGGCCTCTTCGATATTAATGTGAAATGCATCCAACCCAACACCGCAGTTAGGGCCAACGGCTTCAGCCAGCAATAATCCTTGATCATGGCGGTTGATAAAGTTGGTCTCAAAGCGATTCAGCGGTTCAATACCCAGTACAACGCCCGCTTTTTCGGAATGATCGTAAACCTCTTTAAGTCCCTCGACCGCCCATGCCCACTCTTGCTCGGGGGTGTCCATAGCATGAACTTTTCCCACCTGAGAAGGTACAATGGTCATTTCACGCCCCTCCAATTCCTCGACCATTGTAACACAATCTTTAAGATATTGAACAGTACCGGCCCTTACCGCTTCGTCGGCATGAATCAGATCGCGTCCTTCGAACATCAAACTGACTGAACCAAAACAAAAAATGCCATTTTCCTTGAGCAGTTTTCGAACCTCTTTGGTATCATATTTTTCGGGGTCACCCTCAATTTCAATGGCGTCAAATCCGCTTTTGGCCAACCGACGGATCGTGACTTCAATCTGCTCGGCCCGCATCCAATTGTGCATTGAAAGAAACATTTTATTTGTCTCCTTTCTCAATAAAAATAATATGGTTAAAAATTTTGTGAGTTTTTAAATTACCTAGGTGAAAGGACCTCTGCTTGTCAAATGAAAAGTGACCAATAAATGACCGTTTTGATAAAGGCAGTCTCCACCTGCTCAGCCTAACTAATTAAATATATTCCGGTTAAACATTTTTTGAAGGTATATTTTTAAATCACATATTCTTAAAATCAACGACAAGATCTCTGATGATCTCACCCCCGGAGACCGGTTCGATCCGAATCTCCGAATTCGGCTTAACGGGGGTCGAACAGCTTCTGACCGTCTTTCCGTCAAGTTTTACAATACAAGTCGTACACATGCTTTTAAAGCACTTGAAATCTCTAAAAGCCAAGGATCCGTCATGATCGCGGTGGATGATGTTGAGCAGTTCATAAACGGTTATCTGTTCATCAACCGGTATCACGTATGATTGAAAATAGGGCTTTTCATCCCTATCCGGATCGAACCTCAATATCTTTGCTTTGATCGTCGCATGTTCCATAACACTGATCCCCCTTCCCAAGAAGTATCCTTTACAAGTTAGCACTTCATCCTGTTTTAGTCATCGGGCTTCAGATGTGTATATATCACATCCCGTTTGGAGTAGACCGGCTTCCCATCTTTTTGTTTTGCAATGGTGTGGCACTGCCAGTTGGCATTGTCGGTTTCTGAAAATTCGGTCCGGTTGTGGTGCCCTCTGGATTCCGTCCGAAACAGACAGGAGCCGATGGTCGCTTCTGCAGCATCAAGGGCAAATGAGGTTTCCAGTGCTTCCCTCAGTTCCATATTGTAACGCTTTATTTTCGGAACCGATATCCGGGTAAGGTCGTCTTTTAAAGAATTGATCCTGGAAAGGGCTTGATTCAATCCTTTCTCATCGCGAAAGGGCGCCACATAGGTATCCATCGCTTTTAAAATCTCTTCCTTTATGAAAACCGGCCTGGTCCCATCCTTCTTATCTGTCATAAAATTGTTCAGGGTGTCCATCTGTTGATCCACAACGGTTTTTTCAATCGGTATGAGGTCGCTTTTGACGGCATCATCCGCCGCGCATCCACCTGTCCGGGCGCCCATGGTTTGGGTATCGCACAGGGCACTTCCGGCAAGCCTGTTGGCGCCCTGGAAATTGCCTGCAACCTCACCGCATGCATAAAGGCTCTTGACATTGGTCTCTCCGCGCTCATTGATAAACACACCACCGCACTGATAGTGGGAAGCGGGCGCCACTTCGAGGCGTTGATTGGCCGCGTCGATACCGGCCGCATCAGCAATGAACTGGTAGTGTTTTGGGGTCATCATTTTGAAAACGTCTCGAATTTCTTCTTCAGACTTAGGAGACTTCGTGGTGTCAAAATATACCCCGCCGTGTTCCGTGCCCCGTCCCTCTTTGATGACGTTGTAAATGGTTTTGATGGCATCATCGCGTATGGGGAGCGGTTTTTCGATTATCGGGTTTCCATCTTTATCGGTAATTTCACCGTTTATGAAATCCTCAATCATCAGTTCATAAATGACAATGGTCCCCTTAACGCTCGGTGGCCATACCACATCTGTTCCGTAATACTGATTGAACTCGAGGTCAACCAGTTCGGCACCCACCCTGTAAGCCATGGCAATACCGTCGCCGATGAGTGTCGGAGGGTTGTCACTGAATCCCCATAGGGAAGCATATCCGCCGGCGGCCAGAACTGTGGATTTTGCATTGATCACCGCTATATTTCCCGTGATCATATCCATGCCGATCAGGCCTACGACGGTTCCTTGGCTTTTGAGTAAACTGAATACAAAAAAATCTTTAAATTGCTTTATGTTGCTATGTTTCGAAACCTCTTTGGCCAATACAGTCGACATATGCTGTCCGTTTTCAAACATAAAACAGGACCTCGGATAGGTCTGTCCCGGCATGGGGGTTTGATAGAAACGGCCGTCGTCGTGTTTTTTGAATTTAACACCATAGCGTTCAAGATCCAGTATCCGGTCGCAGGCCGTAAAGGCCACGACTTCCACGATGTTCTGATCTCCGATGAAACGGCCGGCGCGCACCATGTCTTCGAAAAACTGCTCGGGTGAATCGCGTTCATCTTCTCCCCGGGGGCCAAACGGGGCCTGTACGCTCCACAGAGCGCAGGGGGGTGGCTCCGGAACGCCCGGGTCGCCCCTTATCGACCAGGATGACATTCTGTCCCCGCTCAGCTGCTTCAATTGCAGCTCTCAAGGCGGCTCCGCCGCCACCGATGACAGCGATATCCGTTGAAAAATTTTGAATCTCCATGAATCCTCCTCCTGTTCTAATGGTTCGGGTTTGTCGGAAAAGTGAGTCCTGCCGCCTCCGCAACCAACTCCACAAGATTGATGATGCGCATGTCGTCTTGGCCCCGGGCCGCCATGGACCGTTTAAATTTATCATCGCAACGCGGGCATCCCGAAACCAAAACAGAGGCGCCGGTATCAGCGGCTTCGTCGATTCGCAGTCCGGCCACTTGATCTGACACGTCGGGACGATGCAGGGGCAGCATCCCTCCTGCACCGCAGCAATTGGCGAGTTTCTTGCTGGAGGCCATCTCTTTTAACGGGTTTTTCAGGATTTTCGACAGTATCAGCCGCGGTGAATCAACGTCTTCAAAGAAGCGCGCCAGAACACAGGGGTCATGGTAGGTGACGGTATCTGATATCCTGCCGGCCACCGGTATTTGATTGTTCTTGAACCAGTCGGCCATCAACGCGTTGATATGATGCACTTTGATCCCCTTTATGTCACCGCCGAAACGGGTGGTTCTTCCCATCAGCATGCGATAGCTGTCGGCATCCAGAGCAACCACCTTTGAAACACGACAATCTCTGATTTTTTTTGCGATCCTTTTGGATAACTGCTTTGCACCTTCAAAATCTCCGAGTTGGTAGAGTGCCCAGCCGCTGGATGGTTCGTCTGAAAGCACTTTCAATGGCTGGCCGGCCTGGTTGAACAGTTTGCCGGCACAGATCAAGGTTGACTGTTGAGAATTGAGTGCCGCACTGCCGCAAAACAGCAGCGTATCGGAATCGGAATCCATTGTCACACCGGCACCGGACAATATCTTTTCCGGGTTTTCTCCCTTGATCGGGTTCTTTTTGATGCGATTTGCAAATGCCACCACTTCTTCCGGAGCCAGACCCTTTTTGAATAGCCGGGCCCGCATATCAATCACGAGTTCTTCGTGATCGTAATTTCCCACGCACCAGTGCTGTAGCAGGCGGTCGTTGAGAGTGGTGTACATGATATCGGCCACGCCCTCATCATATTCGAGCAATCCGCTTTCCAATGCAAACATGATGGCTCCCCGGCCCCGCGGGGTATAGGATTCCCTGCGCACGACCTGGGCCACCCGGTCGGCGCAATTGCACATCATACAAAACCGACAGGCCCAAATCGTTTCATCCCGTTCCTTTTTACTCAGAAACATTACTGTTGCCTTTCATTCCAGATAATCAATTGTTTTGCTTATTTCCGTCTTATGAACCCCAGTTTACCGGGATTCATCATTCCCGATGGATCCAGCGCATCCTTAATGTCCTGCATCATCGGCCAAGCCGTCCCGTACAGTTCATTCATCAACCACCCGAGTTTGAAACCGATGCCGTGATGATCGTTCAGTACGCCGCCGTGTTTCAGGGAAGCGCGCGCCGCTTTGCCCCAAATCTCCGTATGCAGCTGCAAGGCCTCATCCGGGTCCTGGGGGGGCTTGGTAATCAAGAACCGGTCATAAATCATCACGCCCCAGGGAAACCAGTGTGAGAAGTGGGCCATGTAATCCGCTCCCCATTCCTTGAAATCTTGGGTGATGACTTTCTGCTTGGCTTTAAATATATTGTAGATCTTATCGTAAGTGGCCGTGGTCTCAATCGTTCCGAACATTTCCGGCAGCATCAGGCTATGGGGTGGAAAATAGAAATCATATCGATGCTTCCACCAGTGCTCGCCGGGTTCGGAACCCAACTCTTTACCGTTCAGTTCCGTACAGATTTCGTGGATGATCTGCATTTCAAGATCCACAAACCGCTGATCGCCATCCGACCCCACCACCATGAAGGCGCCCTTCACATCCAGGTCAAGCACCCGCTTAACAACCCGTTCGCTGGAGCTTGAATCATAGAGTCGAATCACGCAGGGATGCAGCCGCTGGGTCATGATCCGGCGCCCGGCTTCTAATCCCTGCCGGACATCTTCAAAAAGAAAAGAGTTAAATCTTCGAACCGCGGGCATGGGGTCCAGACGTATGGTAATTTCAGTGATCGTTCCCAGGGTCCCCTCGGAACCGATGAATAGCTGCAAAAATCCCGGCCCGCAGGCATGATTCGGCACCGGCAGGGTCCGGATTATCTCGCCGGATGCCAGAACCACCTCCATGCTCAATACCATATCCTCGGCCTTGCCGTACTTGGTTGACAGTGTGCCGGATCCACGCGCAGCAACATATCCACCCAGCGTCGCTCCGTACTCAGAGGCAGGATAATGGGCAAGGGTGAGGCCCTTTTTGTTCAAAGCCCATTCCAGATGCTGACCATTTATCCCCGGCTGGGCGGTGACCGTTAGTGACTTCTCATCGATTTTAATAATACGATCCATCTTTTTCAAATCAATGATGATGCCGCCATAGAGAGGTACAACCCCTCCCTGGCTGCCGGTTCCGCCGCCGTAGGGAATCACCGGTATTCCGTGCCGCTTGGCCAGTTTGTGGATGCGTGACACTTCTTCTGAAGACTCCGGAAATACGATAAAATCCGGCTTTTGCAGTGTCTGATGCCGATCCATCCAGATCTGCGGCACCAGATAAAAATCCAGGCTATATACCAGTCGCTCGGCTTCACGCACACTGACATCTTCATACCCAACAATATCATGCAGTTCATTTTTTATGATACTAAATAAAAGATTCTCGGTCATCCTTAAGCCTTTCTATATCTACCTAAACTCTGTCTTTCCATTCTCGGTTCGTGACATTAATGGTTACTTTTTCTAACTCTGCCAGTGCACGCGCCAAATGCGCCGAGAAGCGTTTTAAAGCTTCTTCGCCCTTTTCTTTGGTTCCCCGCAGCGGGTTGCCGATGAGGCCGGTATCGGAAAACTCACGGTGTTCCATTGGAAATACAAAATAATTCCAGCCTTCAAATTCAACATTTGGCGTACCGTCTTTTTTTAAAAACGATTTAGGCAGGTAGGGGGGTGTTTTGGTCCTCTCACTTTTCACCGCCCGTTCCATGCGGGCCAGCTTTTCATCATGCGCCAGCACCTGGGCGGTCTCCAGTTCCCCGGCATGCCAGCCTGGGGTTTCCTCAGGCGGCCCTTCCAAAATATCGGCAATCATACCGAAATAGTTTTCGGCATAAGGCTTATAGACACAAACCATGGCGCCGGTGTCATATTTTATCTGTCTCAGTAAGGGATCGATGATTTTCATATTCGAAGCATGTCCGTTTACGAATATGATCTTGTTGAAACCGTGGTGGATCAGGGAGCGGACAACATCATAGTACAGGTTTCTGAAAGTTTCGGCTCTGACCGTAATGGTACCCAGCCCCAGTCCCGGAGGCCCCATATGATGAGGGCTGTAGCCGATCCAGGATTCAGGGGTATAGAGAACCTCGGCTTCCTGGGCCGCCCGATAAGTGACTTCCCGGGCCGTGATCATGTCGGTGAACAGCGGACAATGGTAGGAGTGCTGCTCCAGGCTGGCGATAGGCACCATGATGATGTCTTTTTTTTTCAAATACTCCTGGATGTCTATATAGGTTAGATTGCCGATGTTATATTTGTAGTCGGTTTGCATCTGGATCTCCTTTATTGGAATGTTGTCTTAGGGTAGATGCTGAGGCCTCTTTGGACATCAGCGCGACAAACGCGTTTACAACCAGATCGGCGAAAGGCGCCTCATTGATGTGCAGCTCGGCGTCAATGACGTGGATGTCTTTTCGAAGACCCTTTCTCAGCGTGTCAAAAAGAATACGGTCGGCTTCAGGGTCATGTGTGCTGCCGCCTTCCAGGCCTGAAATGCTCATGCCGTTTAAAGGCAAAATAACGGTGACCGGACCTTTTGCCTGATTCAGTCTGTGTGCGGCGGTTTCACCGACCACCTGCATTTCAGATTCGGAAGTCCGGATCAGTGTAAATTTAGGATTGTGGTAGTACATTTTGCGTTCGCGCCACTTCTCAGGGATCGTTTCGCGAGCGCCTTGCACAAAGAAGTCGACGCAACCGGTGGAGACAACCTGAGGAATTCGCATTTTACCGGCTGCCTTCAGACGATGAGGTCCGGCATCATGATAGGCACCCACAAGATGATCAGTTAATTCATTGATGCATAGGTCGACCACACCGCAAAAAAATTCCTTTTCGATCATATCCTCCATCACCTGCCCGCCAACTCCGCTCGAGTGAAAGATAACCGGAATGTAGCCGTTTTTTTCAAGTCCGGGAAGGATAAATCTCAAGGCGCGGTCGGTGGTTCCCAGCGTGGTAATCGCAACCAGATTATCACTTGTCACTTCCATTGGACGGTAACTGCGCACCATACCGGAGATTGCCGCCGCCGCATTATTGAAAACAGTACGACTGATTTCATTGATACCGGCAATATCGACAAGGGAGTGCATGACCATAATGTCCCGAATCCCTATAAAAGGACCGAACGGACGTACTCCGCTGGCAAGCGGCGTAATGATGATTTTGGGAAAGCCAGGGGGTAAGACCTGCATGGCAGCGGCTGCCATCACACCACCCTCGGCGCCGCCCATTGAAATTGCACCATGTATCCGGCCTTCTTTAAATAGTCTATCCGCAATTTTGGTTGCTCCTTTTAGCATGATCTCAATGGCCTCACCTCGTGACGCCTTTTTGCGGGTATTTTCAAGGGTGCTACCACCTGCCAGGGCAGTTTCTGAGGCTGAGACATCGGGCACGATTCCAATGGGTTCTCCGAGGATGCCGTTGTCGAGAATCAGGGTGTCCAAATCATTCTCCGCGATGCGCTGAATTAAATAAATGACTTCCTCGCTTTTGGTATCCAGTGTGGCAATGATTAAAACGACTCGTTGGGATGCTGCGGTGCCCATGGAAAAGCCTTCCTGAAATAGGTAATCACCTTGGGGCGGTCAAAAATTCAACGTTAGCTTTAAAGAAAATCTGGTTAGCAAGTCAAGAAAAATAACCATGAGAATGCCAAGAATTTTAACATACCCATATCGATTTTGCAACGTGATCTGGAGGATCTTGGAAATAAAAAGGTCATGGGTGCCCGAAACAGCTATTGCAGTTTGCTGGAAAACGAAGCCGTTATGCATTGATGGTTTTGGATCATAAAATTCTTAACCACGAATCCTGGTAATGCCCTATTCGGATTGGATCCGATAGGAACGGGAAAAATTGCAATATCGGTTCTTCTGTGTTATTAATTTGCGCGAGCAATACCATTACAATTGTGCATTAAAATGTGATCTGTCTGGGCGAGCACTTGGGCAAGAATGTTGCAGTCTTGATACTCCGGAATCGATTTGAAATTACATCGATGAATTCCAGTTAAAAAATAGACTATTCGGGTTAAAAATCCATGAAAATTATGGCTTATACATATTATTTTTAAGAATCAAAATGCATGGGCTTTTATGGAATTTGGAGAATATTCTAATGGCTCAAAAACCATCTTATGCAGAATCGGAAAAAGAGGTTTCCAGACTAAAAGGGGTCGAAGATGAATCGATGCTCACACGGCCTGGTATTTGACCGCGCAGGCTTTGAGAGCCATAACGCTTTTTTCGTATTCTATTCGAACCTCTTAAATGCTGATATAGAATCCCACCTGTGGTTTTATCGGATAAAATGTGCTGATAAATCGTTTCATGGCTGATTCTGATACGGTGATTTCTTTTAAGCGCGTCAGATATATGTTGCGGACTATAGTCGTTTCGAATCAAATTACCAATTATGGCAAGCAGCTGATGAGTCATTTTAACAAATTTATCAGCCCGATGATGGCGAGTTATTGCAATGACATGGGCTTGGTTGAGACGATAACCCTTTTTACCTAAATTTCGTCTGATCTCCCGGCTAACGGTTGACTTATGAACATCAATTTCAAATGCGGTGGTTGATTGTGAAAAACCTGCTTTTAAAAATGCGTACTCAAGTTTCGCACTTGATATTTTGAGGAAAGCCGAATCAGGCAAAGGGTAAAAAGAAATTTTTCTGGAAAAAATTGATTATGAGCACTTTGACAACATCACAAGACTTGAAATAAGCGTACATGGCTCAAAGCAACTGATATCAAAGCAAAAAACCAGACCTTCGCGTGCCTGTACACTGTTGATTACTTTATGGATATAGGTTAACACTGACGGCCGCATTGTTTTTCCAAAAAATTTTATTCACCCCATACCAGATGCGGCACTATGTCCAATAGGGGGTGCGAAACTTGAGTTGTTAATATTATAGGTTACATTTCAGGCAAGGGGTTAAAACGTTTCGTAATTGGTATGTCTTGCAAAAACATTCTATTTTAACTGATTATCAGTATTTTGCGATAGGGTCATCTGTCTCCAGGGTATGAAAAATGGACAGCCTAAGCCAACCACTTTATCTTGTGTGCACCAAGGCAAGATGTTTTCTACCTCTGGGCTTAATACTGGAAAAAATCCTTGCATCTCAAATGTGCAACATACCAACGCTATTGTTGATCACGATTCCCAAAGGAAGGTTGTTGTTATAGACAAAGTTTTTCAATGTTTGTATCTGACGTTGTTTGATCGCACTGCCGAACTTTATTTCGATGGGCAGTGTCCCAAAACGGACCCTCAAGAATTCATGCTTCATGATCATTTTAACTTTTCCTCAGCAACACCCAATTTGGTGGCAACCCGGGTGTTGATCTCCCATCCCGCCTGTTTCAATTCAATACGTGCCCGCTCACTCACTGTCCCCAATAACCAAAGGTCGCTTCCCTTTTTCCCTCTTTTTTGAATCGATCCGATACCGTTGGCCAACCTTTGGTTCCAGGTTATGTAATCAGCCGGTATCTGGAGAACTGTTTTCCCGTTTTCATCCAGCCCGTACATGAAGCGCGCCACAGGATAAAATCGTTCGATGGGGGTTATCTTCACGCTATACGCCGCAAACATCGCCGTTATCAGCGTGACTGTTGTTGCCACATTATGGTTCTCTGCCTGAAGCGCAACCTGAAGCGGGAATTCCCTGTTTTTTGCCTTGGTCATCTTTTCCAGAGCTGCAACCAGATAGGTCTGCTGCCGGGGCGAAAAATGTGGATTATTGATGAAGAGATGAATGAGATCACCATCAATGGACATGTCAAGAAGTTTATTGCGATTCTGGAGTTTCAGTTCTGCCGGAGGTGTTGTGGCAATCACTTCATTGAGCAGACGAACCGCCCCTGAAGAGGTGACTACCAGTCCTGCTGCCCCCCCTATCGGTGCAGTCACAGCGGCCAATGAAAGACCACCGAGATAATCGGCCCAGGCCAGAGAATCAAGATACTCCTGCAAAACCTTGTTCGTTGAATAAACATCGACCCCGTACTTGAAGGCAATCTCCCTTTTTGCTTTTGAAAAACCGATCGCCTGTTTCGCTTTGCTGTCTTCAGTTTCACCGGGGTCGCTTTTGAGAACCGACTCCTTTGCCCGGGAAAAAAGGCTGCTGATCCCTGTTGCCGCGCCTTTAATGCTTTTCTCCGGATCGGTGAACAGTGTTTTAATACCACTCAGCGTCTTGCTTGCCGACTCTCCGACGGCTTTAATAAATACATCGCTTGTTTTCACTTTTGCCATTTCCGTGATCGTATCGATCTCCCTGGCGAGCTTATGCATTCCAGCATTGGAGATCACATCGAAATCGCCAAATGGGGATGTAACATGATAGTGGTTGAGAAAACCGTCGTTTATAACCTGCTCGTCAATTTGATAGTTTGGGCTTTTTAGCAATTTTTCCGGAAGGATGTCCGATGCCCGAAGTTTCGGTGGAGCCTCAAATTTCTTTTCAGCTGCTTTAGAAGTAAATGGAATAAGAACCATTATGGCAAAACAAGCTATAAGGGTTGCCAAAGTCAGGTCATGGCAATGATGGGTACATTTCGGTCTCATATAATCCTCCTCCTGTTGATATAGTGTCTATCTCCATTTTCAGATAATGTTCAATTTCTCCTTTAAACTTTATGCAGTTTGTGATACGTATTTTGGTGAGCTCCTATTGTGGGTTTTATATATGATTTCAACAAATTATATATACCACATTATGGAGCTCAACACTACTATTAATATTATATAAGCAGATAAAATATGCCCCTAAATCCCTGTTTCAGGGTGCGAAACTTGAGATGCGTAAACCTGATATCGTTGTTCTTGAGTTAACAAAAATTGGGATTAGATCTCTATTTCCATCTTTTCCCTGGCGAGGACTGCATTGGGAAATTGAGCCTGGACCTGTTTTTCAACGTTACGCAAGAAGGCGTCATCGTGGTCAGGGTCGTGATGCGTGATCGCAAGTTTTTTCACTGACGCGCGTTTTGCAACCTCAACTGCCTGTTCCCAACTACTGTGCCCCCAGCCTTTGTGCTTAGGAAGCTCATCAGGCGTGTATTGAGCTTCGTGGATGAGAAGGTCTGCATCTTTAGCAAGCTCGACAATGTTAGAATCAACTTCATCTCCATGTTCAATATCTGTGCAGAAGACAAGAACCTTGCCATCTCTCTTCCCTTCAATGCGAAAACTGTAGGCATCCCCGGGGTGATTGTGCTTCAGGGCCTTAGCAGTGACGTTCTCAAAAACGAGACTATCCTCATCGGTTTGATGAAAATCAATGGCCGCCCCCATACCGTCCAAAGGTACCGGGAAGTAATCACGCTGCATCTGCATCTGGAAGATACTTTTCAAGTCTTTCCCGTACCGTTCCCGCCCAATGGCACTGATAATAAAGTGCCGCTTTGCGTCATAAGCCGGTAGAAAGAAGGGGAGACCCTGAATGTGATCCCAGTGAAAATGGGAGAAAGCAATAAAGACGGGCCTATCGATTCCCAAGTGCTGGTCAGTAACGAGTTCCTTCCCGAGATTGCGGATTCCAGTTCCAGCGTCGAGAATGCCGATATTATCGGAAACTTCCACAAGTACACACGTTGTATTCCCGCCGAACTCCTGGTATTGAGGTTCACAGATCGGAATTGAGCCTCGCGTACCATAGAATCTAATCTTCATCACGGTTCCTCCATGGCAAAGAAATCAATATCTCTCATTACCTGCCGCATCAAAGAGTTTCCGGAAGGCAAAGCAATCATTAACATCAGCACCAATAAGTGATAAGGAAGAGGGGTCAGGGCTTGTCAACAACGACATAGACCACATCCGGGCCATCGTACACGGGTTGATAATAGACTCCGCCGCAATGGTAGTACGGTCTCCCATAGTAGTCATAGCTGGTACAACCAGTGGGAAGGTAAGTGTGTCTGGTGCCAATAGCCACGGCAGCGGCGCCGACAATCGCACCGGCGACAAATGCGCCGCCACGACCGCCACGCCGGTTGACGTCGACATGAACACTCCTGTGTGCACGGCGACCACCACGACGCGCGCGGCGACCACCACGACGCCCTCCCCCCCTTCTTCCGGCCTCGGCCTCGCTGATTGTGACAAGATCCGAAGGGTCAGGATTAATCCGTTCAATATGAATGCCAAAACCAATTGTAAGAAGGCTTAAAGTGCCGATGAGTAACTTTTTCATTAATTGACCTCCTTTCGTGGTGTGAACTGCGCGAAAGGAATTTCTTTCGCGTCCTGCGGCGCTTTGAAAACAAAGACCGCGTTATCAATGTCGTCTTGGACAACCCAGTCGAAAAAGGTTACTGCGTATTGCGGGGCCCCGGTAATCCAGCGCGAGGTAACAACATATTTCATTGGCAACGCTTGTTGGCCTTTTGTTATCCAGATCTGCATGTCGGTATCTGTTGAGCGAAACGCCAGGTGCGTGGACAAGACGCCATGCACAAGAGCGTCTCCGACAACGAATCCGGAACTGATCGATGCCAGCAAAAATTTGCTAGAATCATCTCGCAGAATATCTCGGGCAACGATTTGAATGTTGAGTTTGTTATCGAGTTTAGCGAAAACCTCGGTTATTGTCGGCGGGGCGTTAGTCGTGGCGAAAAAATTCAGATCCTTTCGGAAGATTGTAAATGATGAACTATCATAGAACATCTCAACCTCGCTTTCACCGTTATGGCGCTGAACATGAAATTTATTCGGTCGCGCCATTGTAAACCGAATTTCCTCTGAAAACATGACCTTATAGCCATCACCGAAAACCACTTCCTCGTTTTCAATGGCACGGAAACCAACTACCTGTTGGCTTAACAGATAGTCGTTCATCCGTTTCAGAATTTCAAGGGCCTCGCTATCAACCGATTCGGTGAGTTCCGCCCGACTCCAGGCGGGACTCAAAACAATAAACAGGCATAGTATGGTTTGAAAGAGACGTTTCCGGCATGTCATTGCACTCCCTCCAACAAATAATGGCAAAACGATCAATTGAACTAATTTCATGTTAACCCCCTTTTCAATAGTGGTGGGCAGCCGACCGGCTGCACGTGATGCTGTAATATATAATTTTCTCGATCTGAAAGCTGTTGAGCAACGATTGCTTGCTTTCCAGAATCGTTATGAGGAAATTGCAAAACCGTTTAAATGGAAATTTGCAAAGGATGACCTAAATCGAATCCTTTCCAAGCTTTCTGATTATGATGACTTACAAATAGACCAATTGGCCGCCTAACAGCCAAACAATACGTGACAGTATTTACAAATTAGAGCACTAAGTCTGGCCAAATCGTGCCCGGGATTTACTTGCCCAAATTCATTTCATAGCGCAACCAGATAATGTTTGTGCGTTTCTCTGGAGTCATGAATCGGGCTTTTTCCAGGATGTATTGAAATCGTAAACGGCTCTGCTGAGAAATTTGAAAGGCAACACCTCCTCCCAGCCGTATTTTGTCAATACCGAAACTGTATGCATCGTTCCAGGTTGTAAGTACCCCTCCCACGAGAAACGGCTTCATCTTCTCTGTGACAGGCTTTGAAGCCACGAGGATCCATCGAATCGAATTGGATCCCATCAGCTGATTATCGAACTTGGCATTGAAATCATGCTGGTAACCAAACTGCAAGGTCGCTCTGAATCGATTCGGATCACCCCCAGAATCCCTTGTATTTCGCGTTAGTTCCCAGAAACCACCCAGATAGAGACGGTGGTCAACGTGATCCGGACGCATGGTGAACCGATACCCGCCATTGAGTAACAAGTTTTCAGTTGTTTTCCGATATCCCATCAACTCCAGGAAATGGCTGCTGAAGGAGCTCATGTGATCGTCGAGCCGAACTTGATACTCCACCGAGTAATCAAGCCATTTTTCGTTCTCAAAAAGAAATAAGCCGCCTGTCCAGAGGGCACTATCCGTTGTTGTCTCCCCTGCCAGGACCCAGGAGGACACAAGCACAAGCAGGGGTACCAGTCCACCAAATATCCACTTATGACTTACACCCGGCTTCAACAATCTGTCCTTCCTTGCCATAGTTGATTATGGCTCCCCAGTAGTGGCATGACAGTATCTGTCAAAAAACGGCCAAAATATGTAATGGGCTGGCTATGGGCGCTAAACCTGTGAATGCAAAACCGCTTGAAACCACATAAGCAGGCTTCATCTCTTGACGAAAAAGCTTTGTATATCGGAAAATTATATTGTGATTGTTCCAATTGTTTAATAAATAAGCTTATATGATCAGAAAGCCATGACACAATAATCTTCCTTCATTATTATTAAGCAAATTAAAATTCGTTTTCAAAAAATTCCTCGTCTGTCTCGTCTTGTTGATCTTCTTCAACTTGTTCTCTCATCCCAATCCCAAAACAGCTATCACAATATGCAGCATTAGATTCTGGATTTTTCAAATCTATGCAATCTGTACAAAATTCTTGCTGACACTTTTCACATTTTAAAATATCATTTTCGGGAGCGTGTTTTTCACATTTGAAACATTGTCGATAAATAGTGGCCGCCATTTTATACCCCCTTTGTTCTTGTTCGCCTTTTAACAACTAAGCAAACTTCATTTGAATAGGCCCTTTACCTTTCAACTTAGCCGATTCAAAGGTGATATTCTCTAAAGGTAATTTAACCTTACTTACCTGAGGAAAATTGAGATAAAGTTAGATAAAATAAAAATATAGACCTTTTTTCACTTTTTCGTTTTCTACCCTAACTCCATCGCTAAGCCCCCGGCTACGCCGGGGAGAATGGAAAAAGCTATGCTGTAGTATTTGACAGAAACACCCCTTCCGTACGATAGCGACAGTGCCGTTTCTGTGGCTTGGTACGAAAGGAGTGTGTTTATGAAAAAAAGTTTAGCACATAAAGTTTGGGAGTGTAACTCTCATATTGTTTGGGTTCCTAAGAATCAACGGGCGATTCTTTTCCTGCTATTTGATCAGATTATTGGTTTTCAGGCTTTTCATCACTTTTTTGCACAACGATTCGATCAGCGCGTTCACCGATTTTGGATCTAAGGTTTCGGATGAGGCAGACCAGATCAGTTTTTCCGTTTTTGTTTCATATAAATTACTTTCCAGGCGCACATATTTGTGGTCTATGTAATACCCGGGCGTTTGTGTATATTGGTGTACTGAATAATAGTAAGTGCCAAGACGATCATGGCGGCTAGACATATAATCGTAGCTTGGCGGAACATAGATCTCCTTTTCCTCAATGCCGACCAAATGGGTAACCAATACCGTTTCAGCTCCCAGGTTTTCGGCTGCTCCTTTAAGTGTTTCCTTATTTAATTTCTTTCCCTCTGGTATTACAACTACACCGGAGAACGCCTCTATTCCGGTCTTTTTAAATTGCTCCGCGAAGGTGTCCTCGAACAATCTTCTTTTTTTAGGGTTATCAGACACCCCTACAATCATGACGCTTTTCAAATACCCACCGGCGTAATTGCGGTCTTTGTAAACCCCGGTCAGTTTTGTCGAGGCGCAAGCAGCCAAAAAGAATAAAAATATGACGAATAAACTTCCCAATAATTTTAGTGTGCTATTCATTGTACCTGCCTCCCTATTTTTCCCAAAAGGACATCAAAACCCGTAACCAACGCTCACCCCATAAATCTGAGTCCTGTTTAGCTAAAGGCGTAAATGATCAGAAATAGATTGTCGTACCAAACATCGGACCATGCATGGTGGCGTCGTACTGGAATAATTCCGAACCGCTCCCGTCCTCATAATCCTGGTACATCGCACGGTAGCCACCCACTATACTCACATGCTTCCATGGCCGGTAAAAAACCAGCCCGACGGTATTCCACGTAAAATCGCTACCCACGCCAAAACCGCCGAAATCACCCCTCAAGGATAGGTTCCACTTGTCGTTTAGATGCCTTGTCCACCGCACCCCTAAAATGGGATCCACCCAATTCTGACCGCCCTGCAACTCCGGCAGGGAGCCCAGTTCCAGATCTACGTCCAAATCCGTGTAGCGGATGCCCCCAAGAAAGTCGAAATCATTCGAACCCTTGCGAATCCGGTAAAACCCCCCGAGCTCGGCATATATCCCTGTATAATCGACGTCGAACATCACTCCCGGATCTATCGATCCATCCACCCCTAATTTTAACCAGCTAAAATCAACAAAGAAACCGATCTGCTGTTTGTGAATGCCCTCAAAATGAAAGGTTAAAATGCCTTCCAGATTGTCGAAAATGTCGGTGAAACTGACATCCAGATCGGTCTTCTGACCCTTGACTGTCTGGGTACCGTCGATGGCAGTGCCCCAGAAATAAAAGGGAGTCAAGCTGAAGTCCCAAGCCTTGTCGGTCTCCTGGGCAAACGCTGGTGAACAAATCAAAACTGTAGCGCATAAGGTGACGATAGCTGTTATTAGTTTGTTCATGTGGTTTTCTCCTTTCTTAATTAAACCTGAATTATGCGGCGACCGCTCCCAATGGCTGTCCCGCGAGCCTGTTTGCCGATTTTCGATGGACTTTCCTTTGTCCAAGGAGGGAAATCGAACCGGAATCGCCCAAAACGCTTTCGGTACAGTTCCAAGCCCCGCCAGACCCCCCTTTTTACGTGATTTTAATAATAACTATTCCTGTCAGAACGTTACAAACCATTTCTCAGTGCATGCACCCTCAATGTTGCCAGTTGGGCACCGCCGGGCAATAATACGCCAATGGAAAAGCCGATGCCACATGAACATAACAACACCTTGCGTGCCAGACGATCCGAGCGCCCGCCTTAACCAACCCCAAGGGAACCCGAGTCCATAACCTATTTGCAAACAGCTAGAGAGAAAATAGATCACTCCTTTAGATTATTCCACCCATCTGAGCACGTTACGGATGATTGACCAACGTGGTTTTTGAGGCACGGCATCCCGGCCCAAAATCCAATGGTCATACAGCCTTTGGAATTCACCAAAATCTTTCTTTAGCCTAATCCACTGGCTTAAAAAGTCAGCAAATTCTCTGTCACCGCCAGCGACAGGGTAGGCTAGTGGAATCTTGACAACATCAGGAACGGGTACGACCACCTGAAATTCGGGATAGATTAATGTCCACGCCGAGCCTCTTTCGGCATCCAAAAGGAGCGCATCAAGTTGATTTTCGTTTGTTTCGAAAAATTCCTTCACTGAACCAAGCTCTATTACTTCGGTCCGAGGCAGATAATTTTTAATTTTATCGAAGAAATAATCTGATTCGTTAGGAATACCAATTCTTAATTTAGAGATCCTCTGGATCGCTTTGCGGGTTGTAAAATCCTTGCGTCGGTGGTCCGGTACAACAAAGGCGAGGTGGGTCTTCATATAGGGAGTTGAAAAGGTCATTTTTTTTAATCGCTGCGTTGTGAGAACAATGCCTGACATGATCA
Organism: Desulfobacterales bacterium; assembly: GCA_011049715.1. Taxonomy (GTDB): domain Bacteria; phylum Desulfobacterota; class Desulfobacteria; order Desulfobacterales; family UBA2156; genus UBA2156. The sequence continues at coordinate 22,976 of DRHF01000441.1, read as the reverse complement.
CATCAAAACCGCCTGCTTCAAGTTGAATGGCCATCGTTTCAATCTCGAACGGAATAAACTCGAGTTTAACTTTTAACTCCCTGGCCAGCAACTGGGCCATGTCGATATCCAAACCAACCAATTCCCCACTTCCGCTGTAATACGTAAATGGCATATTTTCAGGATTATACCCAACTCTTAATACACCGGATTCCTGAATCCGTTGCAAGGTCGGTTTGCCAAGATCGATCGGTATTACGCTTTCAGCAACGGACCTATATACTTTCCGGGGCACGGGAAATACATGGGATTGCATACTGGCTATCACCTGGTCTTTGTCATAGACATTCTTTACTGCGACGCTGAAATATCCGCGTGTAGCACCCAGTATACCTACTGTCAGCAACAAAGTGATAATCAAATAATTTATCATTTTTTTCTTGTTGACAACCAGCACTCCGGTCAAAGAGGCTGTTGCCAAAAGGGTAAAAACGACCAGATTCATTGCGGCTAACAGTGTTGCAAAGCGCCCGTTTATAACTCCTGTCACCACATAAAGCTGATACAAATCGGATGGAAGCCGCATCAGATCCAGCATGAACGGCATGGCTACATCCACGCCGCCGAAAAAACTGAGCAAGCCGGCAAACACAAACGTGGGGTATTGCGTCAGGGACAACGTGCTGCCAGAAAACCAGGCGGCAAAAAGAATGAAAAGCAACATCAGCAACTTGCCGGTAGTCGGAAAGTTAAAAGAAATCGGCACAATGACGTCCACATAGGTATCTGTTTTTTCTTCCTTTAAGTTGTACTTTTCAAATAACTGCTTGCAGCTTTCGGTTAAAACAGTCAAGACTATAAAAAGATTACCGGTGGTAAACGCCGTTACCATGGCATCACGGGTAAGTGCGAGAATATCCTTATATTTAAACGGTGTAATGGGGGTCACCAGCATAGGCAGGATCCAAAATGTCAGGAAAACCGCGGCAACGTTAAAACTCACGAGATATACCTGTAGCCTGCCTAATTCTTCGATGCTCATCGTACCGGCTGCCGAGGCCGTTATGGCAAATACACCAATCGGCGTGAGATTGACGATCAGTTTCGTTATCTGGATCATAGCCTGGGATGCAATGGCAAGGGGGCGCAGCAACGCGTCTTTATTTATCACGCGCATCAAGGCCACTCCCGTCAGTATACTGAACAGCACCACCGCCGGTACGATGTTGTTGGCCATCGAGTGGAAAGGATTTGAAGGGATATATAGACTGACAAAATCAACTTCCTTCGGAGGCTCTATGATTGATGAACTAAAAAACGCCGCAGACTCCAATTCCGGAAAAGATAGGGGTAGCAGCAACACGATGACAAAGGAAATGCCCCAGAATAGAAAAAGTAAAACACCGGCTTTTTTCGCCAGCAATTTTGCCTGATCGATGGTCAATCCGCCGATACCTACAATCATCGAAACCATAATATAAGGCAAAATGGTAATCTGCAGGAGTTTGATGAAAGCGTCGCCGATAATTTGAAGGATTGCGCAATATTCACCGAAAAAAACCCCCACTACAATACCCAGGCCCATTCCAATAAGGATTTTTGCAGATAGACTGAGTCCGGCTTTTTGCTTCTTCCTTTCTGATGCCATAACACCCATGCTCCTTGTTGGCTTGGTCTCTCTTTAAGAGATCTATCCCGTTAAACAAAACATTCGCCAGAAAAGTTGCCAGAATCGGACCCAAAAAAAACAGAACCGATTTTATTAATTTCCTTAATTACGGTATCGAAGATCCCGCCAACAAAAGAGGCAAAGCCGGTAATCACAACTCACCATACGAAAGTGGTTAACTTGCGATGAAATGTAATTTTCATCTTATTGCTCCTGGTCCACATTGTTCAAAAAACGATTGGTTTTAATGTTAAAAAGGCTGGTTAAACATGGCCCAGACACCCACCCCTTCCTCGGAAGCGGCAAAATCCAGGCGGACCACACCGCTGGCCATCATGGCCCGGATGCCAAGCCCTGCATCCGCCTTCCAGTCGCTGAACAACTCGGACAGGTTATACTCACTGGCGACACGGCCTCCCTCGGCAAAGGCCACCAGCTGCCACCAGTCCATCTGTAAAAATCTCAGCCAGGAAATATCCTTAATCGGGTTCCAGTCGAGGGTATATCGATATTCCGCTGTGGTATAGATTACAGACCGGTCATTGAATCGATGCATCGGATAAGCGCGCATGCGGAAAAACCCACCGAGGTTTGCACCATCGTAATACGGCGGCCGATTCATCAATATGATATTTCCATTTTCTGTGATCTGTTCATTCCAGGTCGGCGAATCGCCAGTCCAGAAATTGAGCGCGATGACCCGCTGTCTGGCCCACTCTGATTTGCCAAAGGAAAAATATTTGCTGGCTTCAAACTCGACAAACGTCTAGGTAGATTCGGATTCCAGCCAACCGAAATCACGGGTAACTGACAGATACTGGGAACTTCCTAAAGAGGGATTGGTCGGGAAATCCGTGTTGTTGTAGTAGATGGCAAATTCAACCGGATGGATTGTTTGGTCAATGGTACCCTCACTGGTTTCATAACTCTGATACCGGTTGTACTGTCTGATCATCAAGTTGGTGACGCCGCTTTTAAACGGATTCCAAACTTTTCCGCCGCCGGGAGTGGACTGCAGGATACCGTCTTTGAGACGGTACTGGAGCATGCCGCTTTTGCGTGCTGCACCAATGGGCAAAACATATTCCAAATAAAGTTCAAACCAATTATCCATCCCCCCGCTTTCCACAAAGTCATCTTCGTCCGAATCATTGCTGCCGAATCGTGTGGTTCCCGGTTCAGTAAAGGGAAATGCATAGGCCCTCTGCTTCGGATAGTAGCCGACGGATCCGAAAGCGGTGAAAAAAAAACGTTCAGCCCAAGGTAGCCGGTAATCCCACATCCCGAGGATTCCACCCACTGCTTCATCGAAGCTGGCAAAGGCGGTACCGGCAACAAGCAGCTGGTCCTGTCCATACCCTTTGGCAAGACCACCCACCCCGAGTGTCACACCCATGCTTTCGGATGAAAATGCATAAGGAAGGATCAGCGTTTCCTGAACACCTCTTGGATTTTCCGCGCGCATGGTTGAAAATTTAACCGACGATCTGGGTCGCCCATGCACATTAGTGGAAAATAAAATGCATAGAAGGATAAGAAATGATCTTTTCATAGTCGTTATAATCATGGCTGGCTACCTCCCCTTTTTATGTGCACCACGATTTGGGTACAAGAAATTAACCAGTAGATTGAGAATGAGGTTTTCATCAGGAACGGATACCCCAAGAGCTCAAAAAATGCAATTTTGGGTTAGGTTCTACCCGGAGGGATCCATTAAGAACTCCGATCACTCAGAGGTAAATTATTACCAGGACACTCGTACGCCGGTAAAAACGGTCCACCCGTCCCAACCCTCCTCCGTGCCACCATCGAGTTTCGAATACTCAGCACCGGTCATGAGCTTGAGTTTGTTACCGTAAATATAGTATAGTAGTTCAGGCCCAGGTAACCGGCATTGTAATTGTCCCCCGTACCGCCGCCGGCAGATTGTTCGTAGCGCTTAGCGGCAGTCAGACCGTTGGCGCCGTCCGCGTTCGCATGATGGTATCGGGCCGCCACCTGGATGTTTTTGGTGATGTCATAGGACGGCAGGATAACGAAACCCCAAACATCGCTGATATTGTCCAGCCCCTTTGCGAAAATGAGATCCGCGGTTAGGCCAAAGGCCCCTTGCTTTAGTTCCAAATTCAGCGACACCACATTCTCGTAATCGCGGAATGCGTCGTTATCGGGGTCCCCATCGTTATGGAACCAGTCGGCGCGAACCACGCCGCCATTGAAGCCAATGTCCTTGCCGAAGTCATAGCCAATGCTCCCTAAGTATCCGAAGCCGGCGTCGAACTCGGTGAGCTCCTTCTGCTTGTCTCCGGCAAAGGCGCCCACTCGATAGAGAAAGTGTCCGCCGCCTATTTTACCGTCCGCCATGACCCCGGTGATGAATTCCGGTGCCGGCCAGACCTGGTTCACAAGCATTGAACGCTCGAAGGTCAGAATCTCGATCGAGCTGGTGGCGCCTTCCTGAGTGAACTTGACCCAGATCTTTCCCACAGTGAAACGAAATTCATCGGTCCGATTCCAGGCGATGTAGGCATCGGTCAAACCCGCGTAGATCGGATCGGCATCCGTGTCCAGTTCAACTTGCGCCTTGATTGAAAAATGTCTGGCAAAACGGCTCTTCAACCCGAACCAGAGGCGGCGGTTTTCCCAACCATCGTCTTTTCCGGTATCACCGTCCACCCAGTAATACTGGCCGTGGTAGCGGCCTATGAACGAGATTTCCTGTAGCCCAGAGTTTTCGTCGTTCTGATAGAGAGTGGTTAGGCCCCAGATTCTGTCAAAGATGGACTCCTCTTTGGTCACTTTGCCGGCGATGGCGCCTTCGCTGGTGGCGGATGCGACCGGCGAGTTGAGGATAACCGCCAAAGCAGCAAGCAACAGAGTCGGAACGATGATGCCTGAGATCGTTGGTTTCTTCAATTTCGTCCCTCCAAGAAAAGCGTTTTATTCAACCGGACAAGCCGTCTGTGCGATTTGTCTGCGTATACAGGAAGCTACAGAGACCATTTGAAAAAGGTGCCAATCAAAGCAGCGCACCCGATAGCGAAGAGCAACATTGCTGAGTAGACCGGCAGGAAATATTGTGAGATCTTTGGCAGCCCCTGCTTTTTCATCCTTCTAAGTCTCTGCACATGTTCAACCAATGCAAGCCCAAGCGCCAGGATTCCTACAGAAATCAGGACAAGACCCAACCGACGTGGGCCGATAGAAAGACTGGTGTCTCCCTGTTCTTCCAGGAAATTAAAAAACTGGGTGATCGAAAAGCCGAACGTGAACAGCGATAAAGAGGTGCGCATCCACGACATCAGTGATTGCTCGGCAGAGAAGGCTGTGCGGACTAGTGCTGAGAGAAACCGAAAGTCCATTGGTGGTTTTGTCCTCTCTCTCTGTTCATTATTCAACAATGATTGTGGTTTTTCTTTTTCACTCATAACGTCGACATCCTCACAGGGTACTCATGTGGCAGGAGCAGATTCTTGTGCCTCCACTTACGCGACCCCTTCAATTGGTTCCTATAATCGTATCAGTTCAGATATTTCTCAGACTGGATAAACATGATTGGCATAATTTGATCTTGTTCATCCAGTTTATCCTTTTGGGTATATGACCCTTGTGAACTATTATTTATAATCGGATCTCCCGTTATGTCGGTTCGAAGCTCCTGTTGCGGACGTTCCATGTCATCATGTCGGTCACCATGAATTACAGAAGCCAGTGTAAAGCGATGGCAATCAGCGAAGTGATTCCAATCGCGAGAAGCGCCACTGCTGCGCTGGTCGGAAGGGAGAATCGTGAGATGGTTGGCAGTCCCAGCTCTTTGGCCCTTCGAATCCTCCGGACATGCTGAATTACCGCAAGCACAAGCGACAGGATTCCCACACAAATAAGGATTACGCCCAACAAGCGTGGGCCTTCCGAGAACTGGATGCCTTCCTGCCTCTGTTCCAAGTAGTCAATGAACTTGGTGATAGAAAAGCCAAAGGTGTAAAACGATACAGAAGTGCGCATCCAGGCCATGACGGCTCGCTCAGCGGAGAACGCTGTGCGGACTACTGCAAAAGTCTCTAAGGCTTTCTTTATTGCCGCCTCGTTATTTTCATTGTTTAAGGCTAATTGTGGGTTTTCTCTTTCATTCATGGCTATTTTATCTGTTAAATGATTAGCATGATGAGCTTGCGTAAGTTATTTAAAAAATAAACAAAAATTTGCTTTAGGAACGGTCAAGGTATTCAACCGCCTGTTGAAAGGCAGATGCAATTTCGCGGAGTTTCTCTTCCGTAAACGCACGTTGTATGGCAAGAATGCCTTGCTTGTCTTTAGGTTCTGACAAGTATCGCAAGGTAAATTTGCGCTCTCCGTTTTTTGACATCAGCATCGATACCACAATGCGGTTGACCCGTGCAATTTCCTTTTCCACCGTTAAAACACCCCCTATTAGGATAACTTTTAAAACATCATCTGTTCCTCACTATAATGGAATCAACAAAGTGAAGCTTTATTATTACCTGTGTCTGTTTCTACCGCCGCAAAAACGCCTGAACGCCGTCCTCGATTGACTCATAGAAATGGCTGACGCCGATCTTCTCTTCTATGCCTGTCCGATGCAACGCCTCCCGCAGGGCGCTCTTTACCTCGACAAAGGACAATACGATCCCTTTCGCATTCAGCTCGGCATGAAGTCTCTCCAGTTGACTCGCTCCGGTCGAATCGAGTTGGTTGATTTGCCGGGAAGGGATCATCACCCCATGTACCGGCGTTGCCGAATTGGCGATGAGTCTCCGCACCTCGTCGGCGAAGTAGCCGGCATTGGCAAAAATGATCGGAGCATCGAAGCGGAATACCAGCAGTCCCGGAATCGTTTCTGCTTTTGGGTGAACTGCAATGTTGCGATAGGTATTTGTCCCTGGTAGTCGACCGAGTACCGCCGTCGCGGGACGGCTCACTCGACGAATGAGAACCGCAAGCGACAGGACAACCCCCAGAGCTACACCCTGCAGGATGCCCAGCACGAGTACGCCGAACAGCGCGGCCATCGCATAAGCGAACTCACTCCGGTCGATCCGGAACAGTTTCCTCAAGTATGCAAAGTTTAGCAAACCGAGCATCGCCTGGATCACAACAGCGCTCAGCGTCGCGTTCGGGAGTTTGAAAAAAAGTGGCAGCACGAAGAGAAGTGTCAGAAAGATGAGCGCAGCATTGATAAGGGAGACGACCTGGGTCTGGCCGCCTGCTCGCCTGATAACCACCCCCCGTGACAAACTGCCGCATACCACGAATCCGGAGCTCAGCGCCGCCCCCAGGTTCGCTACACCCAGTCCCACTAATTCCTGGTTCGGATTGATCTCCTCACCGGTAGTCTCCGCACCTACAGCGGCCACGCTGAGTGATACCGAGTATCCGAGCAATACAATAGCGAATGCGCCCGGCAACAGTGCTACTAACTTATCGACGCTCACTGAGGGCACCGTCAGGCTGACCATCCCTGTCTCCACCTCGCCGACCACACCGACGCCCCTCTCGGCGAGGCCGAGGAACGAAACGGCCAAAACGCTCAGGATAACGGCGATCAGCGCCGAAGGCGCAAGCGGCCAGAAACGCCTTAAAGCAAAAAGTAGTGCCAGGCTTCCTATCCCGACGGCCGTTGTGGGGAGGTTGGCCTCTCCCAGCGTTGCCACCAGCGCCCACGCTTGCAGGAAAAAGCCCGTGTAGTCAATCTCCAGGCCGATTAGATGCGGCAAGTTTTTCAGGTTCCCAGACAGCTGCGCTACCAGTGTTTCTGTTCCGAAGAGCTTTGGTATCTGGCCGATGATTACAATCAAGGCGATGCCCTGGGTAAAGCCCTGGAGCACGGGTTGCGAAAGGAAGTTGGCGGCCCACCCAAGCCGAAGGAGGCCAAAGACCAGGAAGAGCACGCCGACGATGAGCGTGAGCAACGAGGTCAACGCAATGAATTCGTTCGGGGTCCCCACCACCAAAGCACCCACCGTCACCGACGAGATGATGGCGATTGCGGATTCGGGGCCCACACTCAGGGTGCGCGATGTGCCAAAGACGGCGTAAACGACCATGGCCAGCGGAACGGCGTAGAGCCCGTAGACCGGCGGCACTCCGGCAATTCCAGCGTATGCAAGAGCTTGAGGCACTGTCATGGCCCAGACGGCCAACCCTGCCATGATATCGGTACGAAGCCATGTGCGCTCGTACCGTGGCAGCCAGGTGATGATCGGGAGCAGGGCGCAAAGGAACTCCCGGGTGTTAGATCGCCTTTTCCCTGATACGTTCATGCTGTGCCTCCTTTTGAAAAAACCTGTCGGTCCTTTAGTTTGCCATATGCAACTGAAAAGACCATGGTAAACACACCGAAAAGAAGCGTCACGGGCGCTACGACCGTGTCCGGAAAATTCTCGCCGGCGATCAAAAAGGCCAGCGGCACGTTACGAATCGCCGTCGATACTGCGAGCGAGCGGCGCTTATCGTCCGTTTCACCGATCAGCATCCAGTCTCCGATGAAGATCGAACCGATGACCATTAGGACCAAAACCAGATGGGGTAGAAGGCCTAATGCAAGTATCTGTTTAGTATCTTTTGCCAGGAGCAAACCAACACCGACAATAAGACCGAATTGACCGATTTTGGGGACGAACTTGAGCAGTCTCTCGGCCCATTTTGGGCTTAACTGGCGGATCGCCATCCCAACGGAGATGGGAATTAGTTGGGCGATCAGTAGCGTCTTGATTATTTGCATCGAATCCAGGTCCACTCCCTCCGTACTCTTTGGCAGGGCGAAGTCTAGAATCAGAGGCGTCAGAGGTACGCTGAGCAAGGCAACGATTGTCATGAGCCCCACTGCAAAAGCCACATTCCCCCTGGCCATACCGACGAATGGGGGGGCCATCGGGGCAATTGGTGCGGCCGCCATCAACATAATCCCGATCTTGACGTCCGAAGTTAAAGGCAGCCAAACAAGACTCAGGTAAATCAACACGGGGATCACGACAAAATTTGCCAGGACGCCAAGCCCGATGAGACGGACCTGCCTGGCAGCTTCGATAACCTGTCCAAATGCAGTGCGCAGCCCAACACCAAGCATGAGGAATATAACCGAGACCATCACCACTTTCATCATATAAGCAGCTATCATAGAAAATTCTCCTTATAAGGAAAAAGGAATTAATGTCCAATCGGCGCGCGAGGCACGTTTTGCCCTAATGAAAGCCACGGGGACGAAAGTTCGCCCCCGCGGCACATATCAACCGGATTTCAAACGATGCTGTTCCTTACAGCGCAACGCGCCCTCCCACGTCTCCACCCTGTTGCAGTGGATACGGGAGCAGCTCGCCCTTGCTGCGCGGATGCTTTCCCTCTTGTAGTAGCTTGAATCGGTTCTCCAGCCACTCCTCTTCTTCCCTGGTCATGTTGACAAGTGGCGTTCTCACCTTGTGTCCGCTGATCACGCCCTTCATCTGCATCCAGTACTTCCAGTAGCCGACGACATAGATGCCCTGGCGGTAGTTGTGCCAGAAGAAATCGTTGAGCAGCTGCCTTCCGGGCTCGATTTCGTCGTATTTCTTGATGCCTTCTTCCCACTTCCCGGCCATGATCAGATCGGTGTAGTCGCGAATCGGGGTGTAGTCCGGTGTCTGCAAGAGGTACATGTGCCAGGCGCAGCACAGCACCGGGTTCTTCATGATCCTCATTTCATAGGGCCAGTGGTCTTCCAGCGGATTACTGACCCAGATCTCATAATTGGCTTCCCGCTCGGCTTCCCAGCACCACATCTGGTCGGGACGGCCATCCTTGACACCGACAATGTTGGGCAGCTCACGGGCGATCCGGCCAAGGGTCTGTGCGGTGACCAGGTGTGACAGCGGACTGTCGTAGAACACTGCGCCGATGTCCAGGTCTTTGAACGTCTCGTGCCACCACTCTTCGACAGACTGATCATTCGCGCACTGAAAGTATGGCGACAAAGTCGCCACGAGATCTGCTCCCTTTTCCTGGGCGTGTCGAGAGAGATCAATGACGTCTCTTGAGCAATGGTGAGAGGTTTGTACGATGACGATGATATCCCCTCCCACTTCATCGATCACGATCTCAGCGACTCTCTTGCGCTCCGCTTGGGTCAGACAATAAAACTCGCCGACATTTCCGAGGATGAAAATGGCGTCGTTCTTGCAATCCGCTGCGTACCGTGCAAGGCTTCTCAGGTCCTTCTCATGAATCTCCAACGTGTCGTCATGGAAAGGCGTTGGGATGGTGGCCACTAATCCGCCACGCAGGGCTTCCATTGCCCACTTCTTTGCTTCTTTCTTGCTTCCGTATTTCATTTTATTTGCTCCTTTTTTAGATTTCCCACAGTTAGGGATTGTTTAAAAATTCTTCTTTAGAGCTCAAGGGTCAAAACGCTCAGAGTTCGCCTTCTGCCTATAATATTTTTCCTCCTTTCGTTGTTAGCTTTATCGCCTCGATATTATCGCTATAATTGTCGCCCTATCGACCCTTTAACTTCGCAAGCTTTCGACAAAGTCAAACCCGAAACGCTCGGCTACTTTGTCGAAACAAATTTCAGGGACATGGCTGGATAATTCCATTATTTGCAGGATTTTCATGAAATCGTTTGACCGAATGTGTCTTTCAAGGGCCTCTTGAGAAGTCCACTCGACCAAGATCATCAATTCGTCATTATTATCCAGGTTTCTAAAAAGATTGAAGTGTTTGCAGGCCGGTTCCACCGACATGGGTCCGGTCATTGATTTTACGATCCCCACCAAATCTTTCGCTCTCTTTGGTGGAACAGTAAGACGCAACGTCATAATGATCATGAGGATTAATCCTTAATCTTTAGCAAATTAACGACATAGAATTACTGGGCAAAAATAAACCATCATTCTTGCTCTCGGAATAATAGCAAAGTTCATGCCAAAATAAAGGAGCGGCCTGAAAGTTGCCTGAACTCATTGAAAATATTATCAAATGATATTATCGTAGAAAGTTTTTGAGGTAGGAATCAGGGGATGATTCTGTCGTAATGACATCTCGGTGTCGGTATTACGACAATTTCAATGCAGAAAGTAGTTAGCTATTGGAATAAAAGGTAGGACAGAGAAGCCAGGATTCAAAATAGAAGAGAGAATTGATACACTTTATGTAACCCCTTCACTGTTATTTCATTCTGGCTTCTGGCGCCTGGATTCTGTTTTCTGTCTTTTTTTATTTTTTCGGTCGTTGAATGCCAAGCTTTTTCATCTTCGTCAGTAAGGTGGTGCGCTTGAGCCCTAATATCTCGGCCGCGCCGTTTTGTCCGCCAACCCGCCAATCGATTTGTTCGAGAACAGACAGGATATGCTTACGCTCCGTCTGCTCCAATGACATACCGTCTGGAGAGGCGGCACCTAGCTCGAGACTGGACAGATCGATGTGGAGTGCGTCCCCCGGGCACAGAATCATCATGCGTTCGATCACGTTCCTCATTTCTCTCACATTTCCCGGCCAGGAGTAACTCTGCATCAGTTTCATGCTCTTCTGAGAGATGCTGTTGACAGACTTACCCATGCCTCTCTCAAACTCCTTGATAAAAGCCCAAATCAGCTCAGGAATATCTTCTCTCCGATCCCTCAAGGGCGGCAAATGGATAGGGAATACATTCAGCCGGTAGAACAGGTCTTCCCTGAACCTGCCTTCTTTTATGGCGCTCGTCAAGTCACGGTTAGTCGCCGCGATCATCCGCACATCGACCTTGATGCTGCTCGTTGAACCCAGCCGCTCGAACTGACCTTCCTCCAGGACTCGGAGGAGTTTACCCTGTAACTCAATGGGCATTTCGCCGATCTCGTCCAGGAAAAGGGTTGAACCGTTCGCAATCTCGAACCGGCCCATTTGCCTGGAAAATGCGCCTGTGTAAGCGCCTTTCTCCCGCCCGAACAACTCGTTTTCAATCAATGTGGGAGGAAGGGCTGCACAGTTCACCTTGACCATGGTTTTGTCTCGGCGTGAGCTCGTGCTATGGATCGCCTGGGCTATGAGTTCCTTTCCTGTTCCGGTTTCGCCCTGGATCAGAACCAAGCTTTTGGTCTTCGCCACCTGCTCGACCAGAGAGAGCACGTCCTTGATGGCCTCACTTTGACCGATGATATTTTCGTGGCTGTGCGAGAGCGTGATCTCCTGTTTCAGGTAAATGTTTTCCGCTTTCAAGCGTTCCCTGAGTTCCTGGTTTTCTGCCATGATCCGCTGCATCGCCTCTTCTCCCTGTTTCCTAGCGAGGACACTGGTAAAAATCTCACCGATCAGCACTAACCGGTCCATGAAGTCTTCAGACCACGTTGTTTCCGACCGAAAAGTATCCAACACAAGGAGACCAAGATCGGTCTTTTCAGCGCACAGAGGAATGACGGCCAAGGACTTTATCCCCGCACTCCTGAAATATTCAAGTTCCTCAGCACCTTGCTGCGGAATCTCGTCCAGTGTTGAAAAAGCGATCGCCCCGCCCTCCAGGGCTTTTTTTCCTATCCAGGGGAAATGCTGATCAATGGTGGCCTCGTGCGAAAATCCTCCTGTTTCAATCCCCTTTCTCCTCCATCCGATGGGTTTGGATGATGCCGTCTGACCACCTTCGATCTCGAATATCAAAACCTGGTCAACTTCCAGAAATTCCCCAAGTCGCGTCAACTCTTCCCTTATTTTGGCTTGGAACTTCGGAACAGTTACATTCAGAAGGCGGGACGCGAGATCGGCGAGCAGTTTTTCGAACTCAAGTCGTTCTTCCAGAGCTTGCTCTGAACGCTTCAACTCACTGATATCCATGGAAATTCCGCCAACGAGGTGTTCTTGTGCTTCAGAATCTACCGGGAATTTGATGTCAAACCACCACCGTGTTTCAACTCCGACCTCTGCTTTCCATGGAGCCCCTTTGATATCCATACCTTGGTCCAAGACCCTCCTGTCAACCTCCTCGTGACTGTTTGCAATATCGGGTGGGAAATAATCGTGGCTAGTTTTACCCACAAACTGGTCGAGTGTGACTCCAAGGTAGTCCAGGACAGTCCGGTTTCCGTAGATAAACTTCAGCGACTCGTCTTTGAGGTAGATGGCTGTCGGAGCGTGGTCCATGAAGACCCGGAACCTCTTCTCACTCCGGGTCAGTGCTATTTGCAATCTTTTCCGATCCTCGATCTCACCGTTGAGTATTCTGTTGGCTTCCTCTAGCTCTGCAGTCCTTTCTTCAACCCGTCGTTCCAGTTCCGAAGCGGCGTCTCGCAAAGCTTTTTCGGCCTCCCGTTTTTCGGTGATGTCGATGCCGGTGCCGATGACATATTCGACACGTCCCTCCTCATCGACCAGGACCGTGTTGGCCCAGGTTATCAGACGGTGTTCGCCTGCTCTTGAGATCCAACGATTCTCGTTGATGTTCGGGAACTTACCGGCTTTCAGGTCATCAAATACCTCAATGACAGACTGCTTCTCCTCCGGAAGAAGGAGCCTATTCCAAAGGAATATCCCCTCCACCTCGTCAAAGGAATATCCGGTCAACTTTTCGCAAGCCCGGTTGAAACGTACGATCCGACCCTCGCGGTCCAAGACGACCACCATGGCGCCGGCGGTAGACAGGACAGCGGAGATAAAGTCACGCTCCTTTTTCAACTCCTCTTCCGCCCGTTTTCGATGCGTCACCTCTTCCTGGAGTGAAGCACGGGAGACCATGACCACTTTCAAACGAGAGACCATTTGATCAAAGGCGCGTGAGAGCTCTCCTATTTCGTCCCGTGCCTTTGTCTCGATCCGGACATCCAGATTACCCTTGCCGATGGATTCGGCTACCTCAATAAGGCTCTCAAAAGGCAGGACCACACCCTTCCTTATAAACAGAGTCAGACCTAGGATAGAAGCGCTCACCGCCACGATGATCCCAAAAATTAGCCGACCGATCCTTTTCTGTCCGGTCAACAATCCCCGTTCCGCTCTTTCTTGGAGCCGGTCGGCCCAGGCAACCAACTCCTGGTTCTTAACGAGGATCTGACTTTGGCGATGGCTTTCCAACCGGTGGGAAAGCTCGAGATCATCCTTGAACATAGGGTTTTCAGATGTCGCGATCAACCGGGAGAACAGCACCTTTAGATCCCTGTAGTCGTCCTCCAGGCCAATAAGGTAGGCGTGGCGGTGAGATGGGTCACGGGTGCCGTCTATCAAACCCGAGAGGGAGTTGTATATCCGGTTCCATTGCTCAATTGGGCGCTTTTCATGGTAAAGCAGATATTCATCGGCAAGAATGGTGAGATCAAAGACACCCCGGACAATGGCATAGATTTCTCCCCTCTCATGTAACTTTCGCTCCATGTGACGAAAGGAGTAGAAAACAGCGATCCCGGATATCACACCAAGTGTTACGCACAGATAAATGACGATTTTCAGTTTTGTTCGTATCATCATTTCTCGATCTCCTATCGGATAATAGATATCCCCTCGGGTTTTACGGATTCAAGTCCATCGAAGTAGATAAATTCCAAAAAATTCGGAACCTCCCTGAGAAGGGATTCTCCTCTCGCAATGTGCCATCTTGCCTCATCTTCCATCGTGACAAGAAAGGGCTTTTCCAGGAAGAGGCCGTAAGACAGCAAGGGGAGATCCGCTTTATAAAAGCTGCCCTTTCTCAGAGGATGGCCGAGGATCTGGGTTCGCGCTTTTTGGGAATTGTCCTGATAATAGAGTTCAGCCTCTCTGAGTGCCTTTAAAAACCTCTTGATGATATCGGGATGGAACCGCACAAATTCTTTTCTGCCAGCAACAACAGCGTAGGTCGGTTGTTCCTCCTGGATGGGCCAGGTTACGATATTATCCCCGATTTTCCTCCTCGCCATATCGAGATGCGGTTCGGCATAGACGACTCCGTCGGCTTCTCCCGAAAGGAAGGGGTCGATCAGGGATTGCAGGCTTTTGTCCATGATATGGATATCTTCCATGGTCATGCCGTTATAAAGCAGATATCTGTCCAAAAAAAATTCGAGCTGGGTACCCAAGGTAACAGCGATCTTCTTCCCTCTGAAATCGGATGGTTTCAGAATTCCCCTGTCCCTGCGGCCGGCAATGTAAACAACATCTCCACGCCATACCGTGGTAATAACCTCCAGGTTTCGGCCTTGCATAATCTCCTTGACAAAAGGAAACTCCGTACCCGTACCCAAGTCCACGCTTCCTTTCTGGAGCGCTTTAATTGCATCCGACCCGGATGGCATGCGCACGAAAGTAATGTCGAGCCACTGTTTCTTGAAAAAGCCTTCACTTTCGGCCAACAAAAGAAGCCCGTACAAATCGGCTATGTACGGGACTAAGCCTATTTTAAGGTTATTGATGGGCCCCGTATATTCCCCGGATTTGTTCGGGCTGCATCCATTCAGGCTGAGCCCTATGAAAAGCAACAAGAAAATGCCGGCTGTAATATTAAAAATAAGGAGTGTATCCTTTTTCATCATTTTTCCTTAGATGTCGACCATAAATCGTGTGGGATGATCGCAGTTAGCGGCAGAAATTTCAGTACTGACTGAGCTTTCTTGCTAAAGTGTTCTGAGATTCATATCAGAAAATTGGCGTGGTATTCAACATTGATTTCTGTCCGAAAAGATCAAGGGAGTATTAGCAAATTGTGCTCAATCGTTTGCTCTTCGGCGCGTTTCTAAGACAATGTCTCAGGTCAAGAAATCATTACACTACAGGTAGCGATTGGGGTTAAGTTATTCAATATGTTTTCAGGGTTGTTTGCCAAGGCGTTTTGATAAAAGCGGTTCACCTCCTTTTTGAACTGACCTTGTTTTAGAAGTTTTTCTTTGCGATGAGAAGCGATTTTTTCTTTTAGTCCGTTAGCCCCTTTGCCTTTATCGCTATCTTTCAGTATCTAAAACAGATAAGGTTCGGCTCGGTCACATAATAGGCCCTTCCGGGTTTTCAGCCCTCCCTTTTTACTGTATTCTCTTAATGTTCTGATACCGATTTTTAGTTTAATGCTTAAACCCTTTAAATCATAAATCCGCACTTTTGTTTTTCTCCTTTCACTCTGCCGGTTTACCCCTGAAATATATATGTACAGGATATGTATCAATATCGATCTTGCCATAAAAACTAGATCTTAATTTTCCGATATATTTGCCATGTGAAACCCCTTCCAATTTTTCGCCATTTGACAAAACAACAGCAAGTCGATATTCACAAGGAAAAGGACCGAAAGGACCGCAACCCATTTTATTAAACAAAATGATTTCTTTTATTTTGTCTATAGCGATTGTTATAGCCCCTAAACTTGTCCCTCGTATATTAAAATAATCTTGTCCTTGCTCTAGCACAACCTCTATTTGTCTCCCATTTGATAATTCAAGGGTAACAGGTATTAATATTTTTTTCTCGCTAGCCACAGAATCCATACACAATACAATCATTGTCATCATTACAGTTATAAATAATCTTTTCATTTTAATGCCCTCTTATTGTTCAGTTTGAGATATCCCTCAAATTATAAATAGGTGTTTCGTTTGACATGATAAACTACCTCCTATTTCTTATTTTTATCGGTCTTTCTATCTTTTAGCTGGAACCCCACCGATCCCTTTTTGTGTACCTCCTGTAAACTGTTTGGTATGCCGGTATGAAGCTCGATCCCTGCATATAGTTTTAAAGGAAGGGCAATAAAATAAAAGTGACTTCCTTCGTCTGGTGCTTTATCGTCTTTATAATAAGCAGAAAAAACCAAATGATTATCTTTTATACAGTCATCAAATTTTAATGAATGAACCGCATATTTGTTCCCCATTCGGTCTGTAATTAATCATCGGTAAACCCCCGGTTGTGCCGGGGGACTCCCAGAGTTTGACATTTCCGGGAGTATATGAAAGCCCCTCATAATGTGAAACGCTCAAAATTCATAGAAAGAAAGGCTTTCAATGGACAACAAATATAGTTTAAGCCATACGAAATGAGAATGCAAATATCATTTAACCTGGATTCCGAATTCCTGATCATCAAATTTCGAGGAATATCAGAACAATGTTGCATGTTTTTTGATATACCGCACTTGTGCCGGTTTGGACATTCCGCACCCGGTTTTCAAATATCTGAAACCCATCCTCGCTCCCCATGTCCCACCCATCGATATTATTCCTGTATATGACGAGCAGCCGGGACATCGTTTTGATGATTTCAATATTGACCCGGAATACCCCGCCGAGGCCTATTTTTAAAGGCCCACTTGGGCCGACAGGTTTCCTACACCAATAATCTCAACATTTCGACTGGGTTGAAGAGAAATGCCGTCTTGGCAATACAACCGATTTCCGATATCTGAATCCTATCATCGGCTGTCGCAGTATGATTGCTTTTTGATATCCATCCTCACTACAAATTGGAATTCAACCAGTCATAGTACGCGACTTTAAATTTTCCCTTACCTCGGTCTCAAAAAGGAAATTCTTTTCTGACAAGCAGGAATATCTGGACGTGGTCAAGAGCGAAGGAGATGTGAGAATCCTTATGCTAAACGGCGAAATCCTCGGCGCAATGCGGCGGAAGCCGTTTAAAGATGAATTCAGAACCAACATTCACGTTGGGGGGCAGGCCTTTAGGCACGAAATCACTCCAAAAGAAAAGAAAATTTGCAGGGCGATTAAAAAAGCACTAATTACAGATGGTCTCTTTTTTGTCGGGATCGATCTGATCGGAGATAAACTGGTTGAAATAAACTGTGTCAGCCCAGGAGGCATTCCGCGTATCAACAGGCTCAATTCCGTAAATCTCGAATCAAAGGTCATTGATTTTATAGAGCGCAAAGTTAAACAGATGAAAGGACGCCTCTATTAATTACTTAAAGTCGTGTATGGGCAATATTTACGAACCCCACAATCTTGCTGTACTCCAATACGATCTCACAGTCATAAGGCATTGATTGATCTACTTTTAAATAAAACCGATTTGCTTTCAATTCTGCTTCAGGCGAGAATGGGGTCATGAATTCATCCCAAAGAACGACTACCCGAAAATCCCGTAGACTTTCACACCTCCGCTGGACCATCGGCACGCCATATTTTGTCCAGGGTACAAAAAGCTTAACGGAAATTCCCATCCTGTTTTTCATCAAGTTTCAGCTCGGAGTGGACGATGCCGGAGGGCAGCTGTTCGACGCTTTGAGGAACATTGGATGGATGATCAAACCGGTTTGGGGCTACATTTCCGATCGGTTGGCATTGTTCGGCTATCATCGAAAATCCTGGTATGTATTAATGGCCTGTCTGGCGGTTGTGTTCTGGTTTGCAACTGCTCTTTTTTCTTATCTGGGAATCACCATCCCATTGATTTACTTTGTTGTTTTCAATCTTACGTTTGCAATATACGCGTTTGTGGACGTCGTGACGGATGCCATCATGGTAACAGAGGGCCGGCGTCTGAGAAGGGTAGGATCTTTTGTCAATTTTCAATGGTTGATATTGTCTGTCGCAAACGCGGGCGCTTTGTTTTTGGGTGGCTAGTTGCAGGACAACATTGAGGCCGGGTCGGTGGATCCATGGCTGGTTTTCTTTCTGGCCGGAATTCCGCCGTTGTTTACGGCGCTGGTCGGTATCCGATATATTTCTGAAAAAAAGCAGCCCGACCCGCGCAAGCACACAAGGAAATTGGAATCATCAACGGGGTTCAACCGGGCTTGGCCTTATATCCGATCCGTTCCGGGTCGTCTGACCGTTTTCGCAAAAACAACCACACCCTATGGCTACTGATGCTTTTTATCTTTTTTTGGAAGTTCAGTCCATCGGTTGGATACATCGAGCGAAGCTACCTGATCGATGAACGGGGATTTACAGGGCCCACTTTCGGCATCATTCTTTCAATCGGCGGCATCACATTTTTAATCTCGATTCTCTTTTATCGTTGGATGGTGCGAACGTTTCGCCGCATCCAGTGGCAACTACTTTCGGGTCGGCAACTCCAGCGAGTGCTTTGGCTATATCAAAGACTGGGTGGAAAAAAAGATCAGACGGCATCTGATGTATGCCAGAAAACGCCGTGGCTTCGGCTGGAACAGGTGGAGTAGGGCCTGGTTCTACGATACTCTGGGATTATTTAATGATTATGGAGTTCGTTACTATCAAGCCTGAAAGCGCTGCCAGTTCGATAGGTCTCATAACCCTTCATGTGAAGTTAACAGAGTAAGCCTAGTGTGGGAAACCCACATGCTGGGTTTGACGAGGGGGGGCTGGAAACGGACTTTCGGGAACCGCGCCAGCCTTCGACCCTACCTGTGGGGGACTGGAAGTGAAATTCCTCCGGTCTACCCGGCTCACCAGTTCGGTCATAAAAAAGTAGACTCAAAGATGTTTCTGTTTTTCTTTTCTTTTATGAATGTTGATTGACAGTTGAAGGCTGTAGCGTTAGTTTAGAATTTACAATTTAGGACTGCGACATACCTCGAGAAAAACATCTTAATCAATCTATGTCCATTAGCAACTTAACCGGTATGAGAATTGCCCTGGTAATACCCCGAAATAGTAAGATCGGTAAAAAGAGTTTTTACGATTACAAATTTATTGTCGATTTTACATTCTCTAAAAAATATTTTTCGTATCTTCTCGCAATTCCAGTGTTGCTTTCATTAACTCCTGATGAACATGAAGTTAGGGTGTTTGATGAAAACATCGAAGATGTTGATTACGATTGGCCAGCAGACCTAGTCGGTATTACTGCCCGGACCATGTTTGCAATGCGGGCCTACCATATTGCAGATCGTTTTCGTAAGCGAGGGGTAAAGACCGTTTTGGGTGGCATCCATCCCTCAATGTGTAATGACGAGGCGCTTCAATTTTGCGATTCGCTGGTAATTGGTGAGGCTGAGCATGTATGGCAAAACCTTCTAAAGGATGCACAAGCAGGTCGGTTAAAACGGATCTATACCGATAAGCATGCCGCGGATCTTACTGCCTTTCCCAAACCGGTTCGATCTAAACTTTCGATGAATAGGTACCTTGCCGACATTTTACAAACAACCAAAGGCTGCCCGTTTCAATGTGAATTCTGCTCTGTTTATGCTTATGACGGTCAGCGTATCCGGCATAAAACCATTGAACAGGTATTAAGTGAGGTTACAGAACTCCATGATTCGACTACCAGTTTTAAGAAAAAATCCATATTCTTTGCAGACGATAACATCATAGGTGATAAAAAATACGCCCGGGAACTTTTTGCTGCTATAAAACCGTATAACCTCAACTGGTCCTGTCAGGCGTCTGTAAATGTTTCTAAAGAGGATGAGCTGCTGCAACTGATGAAAGAAAGCGGATGCGGTGCAATCCTAATCGGGTTTGAATCCATCTCGGAAAAAAATCTATCTTCAATGGGGAAAAATATTAATCTAAAGGCTGATTACGCAGAAGCCATCAATAAAATCCAATCGCACGGCATTCTTGTACACAGTTCCTTCATCTTGGGATACGATTATGATACGCCGCAGGCATTTGACGACCTGATCGAATTTATTCAACGCAATCGGCTGCTAATGCCATTGATTAATATCCTTACGCCTTTCCCGGGGACCAAGCTCCTCAAACGCCTTGAAGCAGAGGGACGGATCATACACAAAAACTGGAGCGAATACGACACCGAAACCGTCGTCTTCAGACCTTCACTGATGACACCTGATGAGTTGACGGCAGAATACAAGCGAGTAATCAGAACGGTCTACTCTTTTGATGCCATCTATCAAAACTTAGAACACTACTGGAAGATAAATCTCTGGAAACAATCGAACCGTGTCGATCCCATCAAGTTCAGATATCGCCTTCTTTTTGCACTCCGTCTTGTCTCATTGTTTTTTTCTTTCAACGCCAACAGATCAAGATTCATCTTGAGAATCCTACCCAAAGTATTTAATAGGAGGGTGAGGATTTCAACGATATTAACCTTGATGGCATATAATGATTATGCATTTACCCCATAGCTCTGACTCTCTGCTCGGAAATCCTGTTACGAGTTTTTGACACTAAATCTGGGATGATGGAAAGGTTTCGGTAAATATCCAAACCAAAAACTATGGAAATATTCATATCACATCTGCAATAATTTCATAAAGTTCGACAGCTTGCATAATCTCAATATGTATTTGTAATTTCGATAATTCTGACCTAAAAGGATGGTATAACATTCAAGACAGGCTATTCCAACTGAGATGCTAGCATATAACCTATTCAAGGGCTCAGTTTATTTACAACATATGACAAAACCCATTTTAAGCGAAGCGAATATGAGTTACCAAAATGGAAGACCAAACGCAAAAAATGAGGGTTTGAAGTCGCTTCTAACCTGACAACAACCTGTAAACGATATCCGAAATCAATATCATGTTGTGACTATTGAAGACGCTATATTCGTAAAATCAAATTTCCAATATCCGGCAGCGACAGCCTTGCCGGAATACAGGTTGATGCAAACAGAAATGCTTTAATTTTTCAGGGAGGGGAAGAAAATGAAAAGAAAACATGTCATGCTGATTTGTTTCATGGGTTTCATATTGATGCTCGGCTGGAGTTGTGCACCCTCAATTATCACCCTCGATACCGGCGTTTACCAGAATGGGATACTCTACGCGACATCGAGCAAAGATTTAACGGCAGTATATGATGCAACCCTTGCGGCGTTGGCCAAGTTCGAGTTTCAAATCACAGGCAAGGCAAAAGATGCATTTTTTGCCAAGGTTGATGCAAAGAGTGCGGACGGAATGAAGATCATTGTACAGATCAAAGCAGGGGAGGAAAACCGTACAGATTTTCTCATTAAGGTCGAGTCTTTCAATCGGGAGAGGTCTGTCCTCATCTTTGATGAGATACAGAAGTATCTGGGTGTAAAGGCGAAGAAATAGGCAGGTGCAGCGATAAAGCGATTTTGGATCTGACCTTTTCAATGTTTTAGACGATAAGGAGGGTAGGCCTTGTTTCGGTGAGGCGGTAAGGATAAATGGAGCGGCTATCGCGCGACTAAAGAGCGGCTCGGCGCAAGTCGATCTGTGGTTCTATCGGGTCGGCGACAATATCAAAATATCGTCCATATACCGGAAATATTTCATATCCAATTTTCCCATCTTCCGGTCAAGTTCCATAAAATAAAAGACACCGAGCAACGGTGACAGGGAAGAGCCTTTCGGTATAATGAGAGCCTTATAATTTTATCGATTTCGATATGAAATCATCAATCCAAGACCTGTGCTTTTGCTATGTACCACAGGTTTCTAATCCGTTTTAAAACCTGATATATCTCCAGACATACATCAGGTCTAAGAGACCGCTATTTTGTTGGGACACTATTAGCTATGGCTTCTAACTGCTCTTATGCAGAAAGTATCTGAACAACGATATAATCGACGTGATGTGTAGTGCCGAAAACAACTATTTGAGAGATAGCCTATAAAAACACCATCAAAAACGTCTCTGAGACTGAGTGTGTTTCATCGGAACCTGGCCATGCGAATTGCCGTGGTAGGGATTATTGTCGCCATCTGCTTTGGTGCAATGACATGGTATCAACAACGAAAAAGGATCATCGATGATGTCGTCGATCTTGTGATTTTGGAGACAAAACTGTTCAACCAGCGTATAGCCCATCTCGCTGACTTACCGAGTTGGCCGGACCGGGATGCCATTCAAAATGAGCTTAACATTTTTCTTGAGACCACCCCCAGTGGACTGAAAGGATGCGGGGGTGAAACTGTATATGTGGGGATTTTTGATGAGAAATTTGGCTTACTGGCTTCGGTTGTCAATGAAAAGTATCCAATGGTGGAAGCGCTAAGAAAAAGAAATGAAGAACTGAAGGCAGAACTAAAAGATGCCCAGGTTGACATGCATGAAGTATATAAATTAAACGGCGTACCTTTTATCCTGACGGCCACACCACTTTTTGATGCCAAAAAAAATAGGATTGCGTTTGTGGGGACCATTTTCGCTGTGTCCCACGAGAACGTGGAAAGGGCTTATGGGAAGGCCTGGACAACGGTGTTTATCGTTGTCGGGATCGTAATTCTGACCACTTTTATTTTATATCCGACAATAGTGCTCTTGACCCGACGGCTGAGCAAATTAACCGTCAACTTGCTCGACTCAAATATGGAGACACTGAAGTTCCGGGAAGCTCCATCGCCAAAAGAGATAGTGATACCGATGCACACAATTACCGCGTTTCCATTTATGCTGTTCGGATCGCTGAAACCAGCAGTTTGAATCCACATGAAATTCAGGGCCTGATCAAAGGGGCGTTTCTGCACGATGTGGGCAAGATCGGTGTACGGGATAATATTCTGCTAAAACCCGGTAAACTGGAT
>DRHF01000440.1 GCA_011049715.1 Desulfobacterales bacterium | reverse complement strand
GTCATCCAAGAGGAGTACTACCATAATTTTCGCAGTTTCAGTAATAGCGCGATTTATCGAATAATTATGTCAAAGAACAGAAAGCGCACGGTGGATGCATTGCCCATAGCCGCATGACCGCACAAAACTTAGGACTGTCAAGTTAATAACATAAGAGACGGTGGGATTTTTATCAAAACAAAGGGGCGCTTCTCCAAGGGGCAAGATATTTCAATGACCCTTGAATTCCCAGTGTTTGGAAAAAGGGAGAAGAGAACCGGCAAAATTGTCAGAGTTACCCCGGAAGGTATTGGTGTGGAATTCAACTACCCTGGATACACCAGATAAAATCAATAGGAACGAAAGACAGCTAAGTGCCTGTAGAGGATTTGCCCGATTTATAAATGGATCGATGAAGGATTTATGAGATTCTTAGAGAATATAATTAGTAAAATGAATCTAACTCAAAAAGTGATTATAGGATTCTCTGTTGGTTTGCTATTGTTTGCAATTACATTCGCGATAGCTCAAAACCTTACTTGGGGAATCGGTGCCTTTGGTTTCAGGAGAGCTTGGCTCGTATGGATAATATTTGTAGGCTATTTTGAATATAAACTTTTTAGCAAGGGAAATTATCGATCTGGAACGGCCACACAGCGAGAAGGGAATGGTCTATGGGAAAATTGAGGAAGGTCGCTTACGGGCTTGAAGAAATATTTGAGTCTTTTGATTGGGAATTAAAGCCGTTTCCTGTGATAATTATTACAGACCGAACGGGGAACAAATATGCGGTTCATTCATTAAACTTTGATGACTGTATAAAAGATAATCATTTGGTTTTTTCTGCTTATTATAAAGACGGTGAAGCACCAGACGAAGGAAGCCACTTTTATTCTATTGCCCTTCCTTTAGAATTATATGCAGGGATTGAGCTTCATACCGGTATACCAAAAAGTTTACAGGAGATACACAAAAAGGGATCTGTGGGGTTCCAGCTAAAAGATAAAAAGACCGATAAAAATAAGAAATAGTCTGAGGTGAACTTATGATCATTAGCCTGGTGAATCAAAAATGAGGAGTCGGTAAAACCACAATAGCCATTAACCTGGCACATTGTCTTTCAGAGATGGGGCATAAGGTTCTATTGGTTGATGGGGATCCGCAGGGGAGCTGCTTGCAATGGCAAAATATATCAGCCGTGTGGCCATTTTTTAGTTACCGGATTTTATTGCCTGGTACCTAAAACCTGCCCATCAAAATTTCAGGTATTCCATACATACCTTCAAAAATTCCAACCTCTCAAAACCTGAGATATCACCTATGCGATCGGGTCAGATGAATGGGTAATTTCTGCTTAAACATTTCGTGATGAGGTGGTCATAGAGGTTGTGATATCGATTTGATTTGTGAAGATTTTACGAAGTTTTTTTAAGAGATATATCACATTCCAAAAACAGCGTGGGTGATTTTCAGGGCTTCCTCCGTTCCCAGCCTGTTTACAGAAATATGCCGTCTTGACAATGCGATATTCATCCGGTATTTGAATTTTGGTTGTCTGAAGCCGTTTGGGACTTGCGGCCGCATCGTTTCTATACAATATGTTGTGACTCATCTCAAGTGGCCACACAACTCTGTTTTTCTGTTGATCTGTTTTCAAAAAGCGAATTCTTATCCTTTGGACCCGGAAATACTCCGCCGGAGTACATTATTTACCGTAGGTTGGCGTGGGAGGTCGATCATGGCGAGCATGCGCGAGAATCCTAGCACCGAGGATGGTGTGACGGAACCGGAGCTCGACACGCGCACGGAGCCGTTCCAGGTCGTCGAGGTCGTCATCGAGGTCCCCCGTGGGAGTCTCCCCTCAAGCGCAGCGCCAGCGGATCTCTGGATTTCATCTCACCGATTCCGTGCCCGTTCAACTACGGTTCCGTCCACGCCTACCTCGGTCTGGACGACGACCTGCTGGACGCGCTGGTGCTCGGGCCGCGCCTGGCGCGTGGCGCGCGTGTTCAGGTGACGGTCTTCGGAGCGATCGGTCTGACCGACCGCAGCCTGTACGACGACAAGCTGGTCTGCGGCCAGCAGCCGATCACCAAGCGGCAACGTCGCGGGATCCTCTGCTTTTTCCACTTCTATGCGCAGTGCAAGAGTCTCCTGAACTTCTGCCGCGGACAATCGGGGCTGAATCGCTGTAACGGCTGGGTCGATGCCGGAGTCGCCATCTCGCGAGCCCGTATTCGGGACGAAAGCTGGTCCGGGCCGACGGTTCCGTTCTGAGCGAGGGGACCGGTTCCCGGGTCGGCTTCACTGGTGATGAAACACCCCGAGGGCGGGTATACACTCTCAAGGGAGCGTGCCGTGACGTCAAACCCATGACGGCTCATTGTCAAATCAGATTTCGCCATTCCCTTCTTTCCTTATGCGGTGCAAGTGAGTTCGCTTCGCTCACAATTAGAATAATGGGTCTTTTTTGCAATATCAGTTCCAATATGAATTCCTGTAAATTCCTACCGAAAATTCTGAGGCGGTTTTTTCTTATGATCGCAAGCTGCTATCGGAATTAAGCCGTTGACACCAAAACTCTTGAACAACTATTCTGACACAAAGTAAACCTTTGATATTCCATACAAAACGGTAAATATCAATTCTGAAAATTCCTTAGATACTTGATTTAAATCTCAGTTTGATGAGGTGAATTCAGGCATACGAATTTGCCCTTTTTATTCGCCAAAACCCCCATTTTTCGGGACTCTGATTTGACACCAGATGCAAAAATGAGATATGTTGCATGTATCCATTTGGTATATGCAATAATTTCATTGATTTTGATAACTTTGATTATCTCATAAGAATCAACGGTTCCGTGATATATAGTTTTCTGACGGATTCCGCGTCTTATGCGGATTAATATAAACATTGTTCGGCAGCAAGGAGATAAGATATGCAAAGGCAATTGCGAGCCATTGTATTCGATGACAATGAGAGTATTCGAAATCTGGTCAAACGGGTTCTCGAAGGCAGAGGATATGAGGTCTTGATCTACACGGATCCAACCGAGTGCCCACTGCAGCAATCCCACGAGTGCCAATGCGACGAGACGCATGTCTGTAGCGACATAGTGATTTCCGACATCGATATGCCAAACGTCTCGGGGCTTGAGTATGTAGGACAACAGTTGAACAAAGGATGCAAGGTCCCAAACATTGCCATTATGTCCGGGCTGTGGTCGGAGTCCATGCTGGAACAGGCGAAAGCACTTGGATGTAAAACGTTCGAAAAACCCTTTGCTTTGGGTGCTCTTACAGAGTGGTTAAAGGAATGCGAATCCAGGATCGACCCAGACAAATCACTCTCAGACTGGTTTTTGCGAACAAAACAACAATGATTCAACCTCTGCCGAACAACAGGATGAACTAGACAAAGAATAGTTACGCATTCTTTTGCGAGTTATCCTAAGCGTTACACCTTTGATATTCCATACCTTCAAAATTTCCAGCCTCTCAAAACCTGTGATATCACCTACGAGCTCAGGTCAGATGAACCTGATGAATGCGCTATAAATCCCTCATGTTGAGATGTTTCAAAAGTTGTGATATCGATTTGTTTTGTTAAGATTTTACGAAGTTTCTCTTAAGAGATGTATCTGTAGCGCGACTCGAAGTCGCATATTTTAATGGATAACATTACAAATGTTAGGATATCCAGACCCGCATAATCATTTGTTGAACTAAGCGCTTCGCGCAGTTAATCTCCAAACAATTCAAGATCCTGATTCAATTCACATTTTTGATCACCCTGAAAAGGGTGTGGTATACCTCCTATACACATTTCCATTAACCAACAAAAAAGGAATGAATCATATAAATCGGTTGAAGCTTTACGAGCGTGCTCTTGGTTGAGAATCCAACATTAAGAAATTTTCAGCATTTACTGTGATGTCTGAAGGTAAATCTTAAAAGGAGTTAAATCATGAAACAACTGATCATTCTCGCTGTCCTGGTTGTCGTCGGCTATTTTGCTTATCAGCATTTTTTCATCGCACCGCAACAAAATGACACTGCGGAAGAAGATTCATCGATCGACAGTGGATCTTTTTCCATTAATCAACTACCGCCCATACCCGTAAATTGTGAGGGCCAGGCTAAAAATTTGGAAAATGCTTTTTATGGCAACATCTCAGGTAGAGTTTCTTTTGCACAGCGCAACTTTGCCGACCGCAAGCTTCGATCTTGTCTTCAAAATGACGGTTTTTCGGATCCCCAGATAAACGGTACGGTTGCTGAAATTAAGGAACGGGTTAAGGGGTATTGGTTACAGGATAGCGGCGGATAGCAGACCGGGTATGGTCATTCAGTATCCATATCCAGCTCATCCGCTACGTTCAAAAAGTCCATCGGACCTCAGCAGTTTTTCTTGAAGAGAATTGGGTGAGAGGTATGAGAAAGAATTGGGGGAACGCTAATGAAAAATATCCCTGGCGCTATATCTTGGAGTTGAAGCAATGATCACATGATTATCGATGATTACTGATTGCTATGTACAACAGGTTTTCTATCCGTTTTAAAACCTGATATATTCCATATCTTCACAATCAGATGCCCTCCAGAACCTGAGATTTCCAAAATATATCACCAGCATTTGTTCTTCTGCAAAACACGCGATAATCATGTCCATTTGGATGAACAAATAGAAAATTTAAACTCAATACCAACTACAAGAATGTGTCTAATAATGTGCACTATTTCTGATTATCAATCTGCGAGGAATATCAGAGCTAATGTGCAATTTTACGCGTGTTTAAGAACGTTATGTTAATAGCCGAAACCCATCAAAGGAATCCGTAGTACGGCTTCTGGGCTACCGAGTTGTGCACCCATTTGATCAGGGTGACAAAATCATAGACCGGCAGTTTGATCGCCCGCTGCACCTCCGCGGCGTATGGCGGCATGTCGCTGCATTCCAACAATAGCGCCCCGATTTCCGGATGTTTACGGACCAGATTCAGGGCCCCTTCAACGATTTCCCTTTTCAAGGCCGCGTTATCGAAGCTACCGCGATCGCTTTTTACGATTGCGGCCATCTGCGGTTGATCTTCCAGCCCTTTGACAATACATCGGGACGGATCAGCGCCGCAATTTTGTATAATTTCTGAGGACATAGAGGGTCCGTCGGCGCACAACACGCCCACCTTCTGATCCTTTTGAAGGCCGATCGATATAGCCGGCAGCTGAATCAGGCTGGATAGGAAAACAGGCACATCCAGTGCTTCGACCACCTGGGCCTGGAAGTTTCCCAGGTAGCCGCAGGCGCCGCAAATGGCCCGGACACCCTCCTTCTCCAACTCTTTTCCAGCACGAATGATGTCGTCTAGCAACGTCGGATCTCCACCGTGCACCCGGGATTGGGTGGCGTTGGGAATCAGTTTGTGTCGAACGGGAAAATCATACGTATCGGCATTGACAACGTTCCCCGGCAAGAGGGGATACCAGACCTCCAAATGCAGGATGCCGACGGTATACCCGGAGATAAACTGCCCCTTCCTGATGTAAAAAGGCCAATCGTCGTCTCCTTTGCTTATATAGCCATAATCCTTATGATTAAAATGATTCATTGTCGTAAGCACCTTGCTCAACAGGTTAAGGGTTGGTATCAGCCCTTTTCCATTTAGTATCAACGATCACTTCAACGTAGGGTCCAGTCGGTCGCGAACCCAGTCACCGAGGATGCTCATGGCAAGCGTTGCGAAAAATATAGTAACGCCCGGCAATACGGCGATCCACCAGGCCGTGGTCAGATAGTCCCGGCCAAACCCGAGCATGTTTCCGAGACTGGTCATCGGCGGCTGGATGCCGATGCCGAGAAAACTCAAGGAGGTCTCCAGGATGACGGTACCCGGGAAGTTGAGGGTCATATTCACGATTAACGCGCTGGATATATTAGGAAGAATATGACGCAGGTAAATCCTTGTCGGGGTCGCACCAAGGGTGTTGACCGCAACCGCGTAACCATGGGTCCTGGCCGACAATGCCAGTCCACGTGTAAGTCGTGCGTAGCGCTCCCAGCCATAGATACCCATCAGGATAATAAACAATGTTAGGCTGTTGCCTAAAAAGGCGAGCAAAGCCAGTGCGATGATGAAAAACGGCAAAGCCGCTTGAAAATCAATAGCCGCCATCACAACGTCGTCAACCCAGCCGCGAAAGTGGGCCGCCAGAAAGCCGAGTGCCGTTCCCAGAATAGCCCCGATAATGGTGCCTAAAAACGCGACCAGCAGGCTCAAGCGGATTGAAAAAATGAGGCGGCTTAGTACATCGCGTCCGAGATCGTCGGTACCAAACAGATGGTTCCAATCACCGCCTTCCATCCAACCCGGCGCTTGCAACCGTGCCCGCAGATCAATGGCCGTATACTCGTAGGGAGTAAGAAGCGGCGCAAAAACAGCGACAAAAACCATAAATAGCAACCATATGGCGGCAATGATCACGAGTGGAGGGTAGCGCTCGAAAAAGCGGCGCAGCCGGATTCGAAAGTCTTCCCGGGGCCGCTCGGCAGGGCGTGTAAACAGCGATGCAGTTTGTGAATTGTCAGCCATAACATATCCTTTTATTCTTTTGTCTGGAGATCGCGAACCCGTGGATCCAACCACCCGTAAGAAAGGTCGACGATCAGATTGGCGGTTACCATGGAAACTGCAATCAACAGTATCGCCACCTGCACCACTGCCAGGTCTCTGTTCGCCACCGAGTCCACCAACAGCCGCCCGACACCGGGCCACGCGAATACGTTTTCGGTAATGACGCCGCCAACAATCAGACTGCCGACAAAAAAGCCGGCGACAGTAACGGTCGGAATGGCAGCGTTGGGCAGGGCGTGTCCTCGAACCACTTTTCGCCAGGGCACACCCTTGGCCATGGCGGTGCGAATATAGGGTTGGCTGAGCACTTCCAGCATCGACGACCGCATAAACCGTGCGAATACGGAAGCCTCTGCCGTGGCCATCGTGATCACCGGCATAATGTAGTGCCGCCACGATTCGCTGCCGGCACTGGGAAGCAGTCGCCAGGTCACTGAAAACAAGATAATTAAAAGCACACCCAAAAAGAAGTTTGGGATACTCAACCCCATAACAGATAGGGTCATGGCGAAGCGATCCATGGCGGTGTTGTGGTGAAGCGCCGAGTAGATCCCCGCAGGAATTCCGATCAGAAAAGTAACGATGGCAGTGATCCACATTAGAGAGAGGGTTTTGGGGACTCGTTCCATCACCACCTCAATCGCATCACGGCCGTCGAGGTATGATTTACCCAGATCACCTTGAAAAATATTACCGATGTACATCAGATATTGCTGCCAAATGGGTTTGTCCAAACCCCATGATTTCCGAAGTGCTTCGAGGACCGCCTCATCCACATCAGCCCCATAGATCTGAAGCGCCGCGTCACCGGACATACGCAAGGCGACAAAAACAAAGGTGACAATAATACAGATCGTTAAAAAGGCGCGAAAAAATTTCTGTAACAAATAGCGGGTTGACATATTACCTCCTTGTCCTCATTACGCTTCACCGTGGGCGACATGGCAGGCGACCACCTGGCCGTCCTTCAAAGGCTTCAATTCGGGTAGGCGTTCCTTACAAACTTGCTTGCTCAGATGGCAACGTGTGTGGAAGCGACAGCCGGGTGGAAGATCAATGGGGCTGGGCGGATCGCCTTTTAGAAGAGTTCGTTCACGTTTAAGTCCCGGTTCCGGAATCGGTATGGCCGAAAGCAACGCCTGGGTATACGGATGTGCCGGACTATCGAACAACAGTTCGCCCTGGGCCAATTCAACGATCTTACCCAGGTACATGACGGCTACCCTTTCACAGACGTGGCGCACGATACTCAGGTCGTGACTGATGAATATCATGGTCAGGCTCATGCGTTTGGTTAGCTCGGCGAGCAAATTGATAACCTGGGCCTGGATAGACACGTCGAGGGCCGAAACCGGTTCGTCACATACCAGAAGCTCGGGTTCTAGAATCAGCGCCCGGGCCAGTATAACGCGTTGGCGCTGCCCCCCGCTTAATTCAAATGGATAGCGGTAGAAGGTGTGATCCTTTAAGTCCATGGAACGTAGAATTTCAGCAGCCTTATCATGGCGCTCTGAGGTGTCGGCAATGTTGTGGATAAGCAACGGCTCGGCGACCTGATCGAAAACATTCATACGCGGATCCAGGGCGCCGAGTGGATCCTGGAATACATACTGCATCTGTTGGCGGAGTTGGCGCCACTCGCCCGGCGGAAGCCCGGAAATCTGCCGGTCTTTAAATGCAACGCTGCCCGAGGTCGGGGCGTCGATGTTCAGCACCAGCCGTGCGATGGTGGATTTACCACAACCGCTCTCACCAACAATACCGAAAGTTTCACCTTTGTCAACGCTGAACGAGACACCGTCAACCGCCTTGAGATCGGCTTTCTTTCGGACCAGCCAGCCGCCTCTTCGTATTTTGTAGTATTTCATAAGGGCAGTGGCTTCCAGCAACGGTGATCCGTTTTCCTTCCGACAGGCTACCTGCGAGGCTTTTTCCTGCGTATTCAATGTTGCAGCCCTCCTCGTTGGGGATTAAAGCAGGCGATACTATGGCCGCCCGGTCCGATCGCAAGAGACGGTTGGTTGGGCCTGCATTCCTCCAAGGCTACCGGACAACGCGGTTCGAAAGCGCAGCCTTGCGGCATTTCGTGAGGAGCCGGCACGGATCCTTTCATGGGAAACAGCTTATCGGTACGGCGATCGATCCGGGGCAATGAGGCAAGCAACCCGCGGGTGTATGGATGGCGGGGATCAGTGAATACACGCTTAACCGGGCCTTTCTCGGCAATCCGTCCACAATACATCACAGCCACTCTATCGCAGGTTTCCGCAACAACAGCGAGGTCATGGGTGATTAAAATAATGGACATCCCCATTTCCTCGCGCAAGCCGCGAATCAGATCGAGTATCTGAGCCTGGATGGTAACGTCCAGCGCTGTCGTCGGTTCATCTGCGATGAGCAACCGGGGACGGCCGGCCAAAGCCATGGCAATCATTGCCCGCTGGCTCATCCCGCCGGACATTTGGTGTGGGTATTCCCTTAGCCGCTGTTTCGGATCGGGAATGCCCACGCGGGCCAGCAGACGCCGGGCTTCTTCGCGGGCGGCCTGACCCGTTAATCCCAGTTGCTCCTCCACCACCTCTTCAACCTGGTCGCCGATCGTATCGGTGGGATTCAAAACAGGTGTGCCGGTGTTGTGAGTAATGGATTCAATCACCTGGCGACCAATGGTGTGAACCGGATTGAGAGAACTCATGGGATCCTGAAAGATCATCGCGATTTCACGGCCCCGCATCCGCGTCAGCCCCTTCTCATCCAGACCCTGCAGATCCTGTTTTCTATAGCGCACATTTCCGCGGATAAGCGCCCTCGGGCCCAGCAACTGCATCACAGCCATACAGGTGACGCTCTTGCCACTGCCGCTTTCGCCCACCAGTCCCAGAATCTCGCTTGGGTACACTTCCATGTCTACCCCAAACAGGCACCGTACCCAGCCGGTGGGCGTATCGAAATCGACGGTGAGATCCGATAGTTGAAGCAGTGGTTCTCGCTGGGACTTTAAAAGGTGTTCTGAGTGATTTGCGTTCATGGCCAAACCTCATATGAAACTGGTTTATTCAAACATTGAAAACCTGGTCCTCATGGATAGGTCGCCGACTTCGCCATAGTAGCCTGGCTACGACGGCTGAAAGAGATAATCGGCTCTGCCGGAATTGAATGGCGTGGGGTATTGGAATAGGGGTGAAATCAAAGTCGGGTTCTCTGGGCATGGATCTTACAAATCAATCCGAAAATCCGATTGATGACCTGTGGCGTTAGGCCATAACGCCACAGGTCATCTCTTGGTTGCACAGATTACTTAAAACTCAGGTTGGCCGCGGTAAGATCCATGTATTCAGCGGGATACACCGTCCAGTTAACCTCGTCACGCTTGCCGTAGAACATCGTCATGGCATGCAGTGAGATCAGAGCCGGCTCTTCGAAATCAGCGATTTCCAGCATCCGTCGGACTGCCTTGCGACGTGTCTGAAGATCGGTACTGGTTTCCAGGATTTTGCCGAGTTTGTCGAACTCCTCCGGAAGTACTAACATGGGCTCTTTGCCATCATACTTATTTTCTTTCCGGCCCCAAAACGTGGGTCCCAGGCGGCGCCAGGTCATGCCCACCGGGTCCAAATAAAAGGCGGTGTTCGACAGGTCTACGATATGGCGGGTGTCATCGTTTTTCAGGATCTGGTTCCAATTCTCCTTCATATCAATCTTCACGTTCAGACCCACCGCCTTCCACATCTCAACCAGAATCTGGGCCGTGGCCACCTGCAGGGTGTAATAGTTGGATAGCAGGCGATAGTATATCGTTTCACCTTTATAGCCCGACTTCTTGATCAACTCGCGCGCCTTGTCCTGGTTATAGGGAACGCCCGGATGGTCTTCGATCCACATGTCGCCGAACAGCTTCATCTGAAAGCCGTTGGGAACGCTGGTGCGGCCGTGGTAAAGGCTATCGACAATGAGCTGACGATCGATCGCCATGGCCATTGCCCGCCGCAGTTCGGGGCTTTTCAGTATGGGGTTGGTGGTATCAAAATT
This sequence comes from Desulfobacterales bacterium, assembly GCA_011049715.1. Lineage (GTDB taxonomy): Bacteria > Desulfobacterota > Desulfobacteria > Desulfobacterales > UBA2156 > UBA2156. The sequence goes on along the minus strand of DRHF01000440.1, from coordinate 4,147 downwards.
GACGCTTCGCACGTTGCCAATCGGTCCGCCAACAGCCGATGTGCCCTTATTCTCGTCGACGCTTTTTAGTTGATCGGGAGGAAGTTCCGTGATGATTTGATATTCACCGGTTTTAAGCCCGGCGACGCGCCCGGCGACCTCGGGCACAACTTTGAACGTGATGGTTTTGGCCGGTGCTTTTTTGCCCCAGTAGTCATCAAATGCCGCTAGCTTGATGAAAACAGCGGTTTTGAGTTCAACAACCTTATAAGGCCCGGTTAACACAGGGTTGCGGGACCAGGTCGCATAATCCTTGGCTGCCAGAAAAGCCTTCTTGCTGACAATTTCGGACATGTAATTGGCAAGGCGTTTTTCAAGCAGAAAATCGGGAGTCTTGCTCCTGATCCGAACGGTGTAACGATCGACGACTTCCGGCACCTCGATGTTGCCCAAATACATTTTGGCAAACAAGCCGATTTTCTCGTGAAAAAGACGCTGCGGACCAAAACTGAAGGCAACGTCTTCTGCCGTAAACTCTTCACCATTGTGGAATTTTACGCCTTTACGTAGCTTAAGTTCTAGCGTGCTGCCATCAAGCCGCTTCCATTCCGTGGCCAACCCGGGAATTAGCTTTTGGTTGTGCTTATAGTCAACCCTGATTAAAGTCTCCCCTACGTTCCAAAGAATACGCATATGTACATTGCTGTTGTTGTCCATCGGCTCCATTGTCACGGGGTTCTTTTGCACCGCCACTACAAAATCCGGACGGCTGTCGGCCAGGACCGGCGTCAGTAAAACAGCACCCCACAGCATAAAAGCTACAAGAACTCCGAGAAAAATTAACTGCTTTTTGGATTTTGATTTCATTTGTCTTTTCTCCTTATTTACCAGTTTAAGGTTGATGCCCATGAAAAAGGCCTTTTTACATGGATTTAAGAATTTAAGGATTCAGGAATTGCGAATTATTATCACTACTTAGCCATTGGGCATTACGCCAAATTGTGCGCTTTTTGACTTTTTACGAGACTGTCAAGGTTAACATCTAAAATAGCGCGTGGTGTAAGATTCCAGAACCGCTGAGAACGATTGAATCGCCCTTGGTCACCGCGAATGGTTGCAAGCAGGGCTTTACCATTTTAAGCTCCGGTTTAAATGTCACTGTTTTTCAAAACGTATAAATATCACCTCCTTTATTGTATATGACTACGTCCTCAGCATCTAATAAGATAAGATCGTCCCTATACACATAGGAAGAATGTTTTTAGAAATTAATCTAATTAATTCCATTTTGAGGATTTTATTCATCAAAAAATTATGTGTCAAGAATAAAAATTATATATATTTTTGTATTTTCGTTAATTAGTTCAAGAAATTTCTTGACACTCCTTTTATGAAAAATTAATGGAAACGACAGTAGCTTCTTAGTTTGCAAATCAGTTATTTCTCCCGCCGTTGGCGGGACTCAAATGTCGATTGCAAAATGCAAAAAATTGCACTCCTTAAAGGTGTCAAATCAGTCACAAATGCAACCGGGCGCTACGATCTTCTGGCAGAAGTATTTTTTCATTCTCGGGAAGAATTAAGATCATTTCTTATGGAAAACATCACCAAGGTCGGCGGGATTACATTTTCAGAAACGTATGTTTATTTGGAAGCGATCAATAAGTGGGTCGAATTTCTCTGAAAATTGATTTTAGAAATAAATATATCGACAGGAGTCCCTAATGTACGGAAAGATTGGCAACGAATTAAAGTCGGAATTGGATGGAATCGTCCGGTCGGGTCTGTATAAATCGGAACGGTATATTACTTCTCCCCAGGAAGCCCGGATCAGGGTTGGTGAAAAAAAAGTGTTAAATATGTGCGCCAACAATTATCTGGGTCTGGCCAACAACCCCGAAATCATCGAAGCGGTTAAAGCGAGTCTTGATACGCGGGGATTCGGAATGGCATCCGTACGCTTCATCTGTGGCACTCAGGATATTCATCAGATGTTGGAGCAAAAAATTAGCGCTTTTTTCGGCACCGATGACACCATTCTTTACACTTCGTGTTTTGATGCCAATACAGGTCTTTTTGAAACACTGCTTGGAGAAAAGGATGCCATTATATCAGATGGCCTGAATCATGCGTCAATCATCGACGGTATTCGTCTGTGCAAAGCTACCCGGTATCGTTATGCTCACGGGGATATGGAATCGCTTGAAAGTTGCCTCAAAAAGGCTTCCGGAGAACGGATCAGGATGATCGCAACAGACGGTGTCTTCAGCATGGACGGTGACTTCGCCAAACTGGATCAAATTTGTGATCTTGCAGAAAGGTATGAGGCCCTGGTCATGGTAGATGACAGCCATGCCACCGGTTTCATCGGCCCCAAAGGATGTGGCACACCTGAATTGTATGGTGTTCAGGGACAGGTCGACGTAATCACCTCAACCCTCGGCAAAGCCTTAGGCGGTGCATCCGGCGGGTTCATCACCGGTCGTAAAAATATTATCGCTATGCTCAGGCAAAGGTCTCGGCCCTATCTTTTTTCCAATTCGTTGCCTCCACCCATTGTTGCCGCCGCGCTTAGGACTTTAGATCTATTAAAGGATTCAAAGGCTGCCAAAGAGAGGCTAGAATCGAATACGCTTTTATTTAGAAAGAAAATCGTCAGAGAGGGCTTTACGATCAGGCCCGGCACCCATCCCATTGTGCCAATAATGCTGGGCGATGCAGAGCTTGCGCAAGAGATGTCGACCAAACTTTTAGAAGAAGGTGTTTACGCGATCGGTTTCTTTTATCCGGTGGTTCCAAAAGGGGAAGCCCGGATCCGAGTCCAGATATCAGCTGCGCACTCTGAAGATGATTTGTGTTTTGCAGTGGAAAAATTTGCTAAAGTGGGTCGGGAATTGCAGGTAATAACATAAATTAATTTGTCACCGGATAAGAAAGGTTAGATACAATAATGAAAGCGCTGGTAAAAGCCAGACCTGAACCTGGCCTCTGGTTGGAAGACGTTCCGGTTCCCGAGGTTGGAATCAACGATGTCCTGATTAAAATTCACAAAACCGCCATTTGCGGCACCGATATTCACATATACAACTGGGACGACTGGGCTCAAAAGACGATTCCTGTCCCGATGCATATAGGACACGAGTTTGTCGGCACAGTTGCTGAAATCGGGGCTAACGTTCATGACTTTAAATCCGGGGACATTGTCTCCGGTGAAGGGCACCTTGTCTGTGGACGCTGTCGCAACTGTCTGGCAGGTCGCCGGCATCTGTGCATGAAAACCAGTGGCGTTGGGGTCAACCGGTCCGGAGCCTTTGCCGAATATCTGAGTATCCCGGTTACCAACGTTTGGTACTGTGATCCGGATATACCCATGGAAATTTTGGCCTGCTTTGATCCCCTTGGCAATGCAACCCACTCAGTCCTTTCCTTTGACGTGCTGGGTGAAGATGTGCTGATTACCGGTGCCGGTCCCATCGGATGCATGGCCACCGCCATCGCCAGGCAAGCCGGGGCGCGTTCTGTGGTGGTAACCGATGTGAATCCCTACCGCCTGGAGTTGGCTCAAAAGATGGGGGCCACTCTAACTCTCGATGTTCGCCGGGAAACCATTGAAGATGCTCAAAAAAAGCTTGGCATGAAAGAAGGATTTGATGTGGGGATGGAAATGTCCGGCAATCCTGATGCGCTTCGCTCCATGTTAGCCAATATGTGCCATGGCGCCAAAATCGCTTTATTGGGAATCCTGCCCCCGAATACGCCAATCGATTGGAATCTGGTTGTCTTTAACGGGTTGACCATCAAGGGTATCTACGGCCGCGAGATGTATGAGACGTGGTACAAAATGACTGTCATGATCCAGTCGGGCCTGAACATTGCACCCTTGATCACCCACCGGTTTCACTACAAAGATTACCATAAAGCCTTTGAGATAGTGCGTTCAGGCCAGTCCGGAAAGGTGATTCTTAACTGGCTTGATAAGTAAGGAGCAAAATGTTTATGTGGATGGCAAATTTGGTTATTTAGGATGAATGAAAATAAATAAGGAAAACAAAATGGATATTTATCAACAGAAGGGCTCAAAAAATCGAATACTCTCAAATGAACAGATTCTTCAAGTTCAAGGTTACGTCATTAACTTAATGGAAAACATTGGCTGCAAGGTGGACTG
>DRHF01000439.1 GCA_011049715.1 Desulfobacterales bacterium | reverse complement strand
GAAAAATTTCTTTTTACCCTATGCCTGATGCAACTTTCCTGTAAAGTCCCGACGAAACCTTCGGCCCATTTTTCGTGATTTTTCTGAGATATTTCAAGGCTTTTTCAGCCCAGAACTCTGAAAATTGAAGAGCAAATCAATTTTCAGATCCATCTATATCGGTCAATTTTTTTAATGCCACATTGTGGTAGAATTTGTCAAGACAATTTAATATCTCAAGTTTCGCACCTAATATTTTAAGGAAAGTTGCATCAGGCATAGGGTAAAAAGAAATTTTTCTGGAAAAAATTGAAGATGAGCGCTTTGACAACGGCACAAAACCTTGAAGAATTGTGCGGACTTGGAATGAAAATCCGTACATTTTTGCTAAAAATTAACTGAGGACTAATAGCCGGAATGTACAGTAACTGTCACGATAGGTGGTGGTAGAGGGATGGTGGGCATAAATTTAGATCCAATAATGTATGGCTCAAAAGCGAAGATTGTGGTTTCCTCGCCTTAGGGTTCGCGCAGAAATAACTTCGCAGAATTTGCGCTTAGATTTGGTTCAGGTTTGGCTGATCCGAGAGAGTAAAACCACAGGAATAGCGGGCTATTTCGAGGATTTTGCGAGTGAGGCATCGGTCAAAGATGGGCTGAAGCTAAGATGCTAAAATGTGAAGTTATTTTTGCGTGAACCCTTAGCATCAATTGTGTTTTTTAGTTGTCAAAATCTTCTTCGCTGAAATGATCTTTTAGATTTTTTACCACCAGGATTGGCCTGATTTACTTTTATGTTTTTCCCTTCGACAAATTTCCCGTTCAACGACTTGATTGCTTGGTCGGCTTCCGAGTTATTTGGCATCTCAACAAAACCAAAACCTTTTGATCTGTCGGTAAATCTGTCCATTATGATTTTAACGCTTTCTACTTCTCCGAACTCATCGAACATTGCTTTTAAGCTATCCTCTTTAATTTCATATGATAAATTGCCAACATAAATATTCATTGAAAAATCCTTTCTCTCATTCTTTATTATCACATTTTTATGCGATCGGAAGCTGATGCGTGGAATAACTGTTTAAGGTTATAATAAAAAGCACAAAGGCATGCCATCGCTATCAGACGGAATGCCCTTTTTGCTCAGTAAAAAAAATTAAACTACCGTAACATTTACGGCAGCAGGACCTTTTTGCCCTTGCTCTATCTCAAAAGAAACTCGGTCGCCTTCTTTGAGGGATTTAAAACCCTCTGCATTGATTGCTGAATGATGAACAAACACATCCGCTCCGTCTTCCTGCTCAATAAATCCGAACCCTTTTCGGTCATTAAACCACTTAACGATTCCAGTAGGCATAACAACATCCTCCTTTCTTTAAAATTTTCAGCGTCTCTAACTGGAGAATGCCACTTTAACAAATGGATGGTTCCTTCAGAACGAAACCGTCTCGCTAATTAAAGACAGGACCATATTGGTTAACAGAGGATAACCTTTGTTTGGACCGAAAGCAAGCTAATTATTTTAAGGACTTGAAATTAAATAAATATTTACAAACCGGAGGGATAATCCACGATTTATCCACGGAATGTTTCTGAGTTGCGGTGATCGGCAATCTGTAGACAAAGGAATGTTATCGCGCCTTGAATAACGGTTTTCGTTTTTCCATGAATGCCTGCCGGCCCTCCTTGTAGTCGTCGCTTTCATAACAGGTGTCGATAAACCTGTTGCACATTTCAAGATCCCGCGATTCGGGATCTTTTAATATTTCGCCTATTACAATTTTTGCCGCACGAATCGTTAACGGTGCATTACCGGCAATATTTTCCACGTAGCCGTTTACATATTCTTCTAAGGATTCTTGAGGCACAACCCGGTTCACCAGGCCCATATCGTATGCTTCTCCGGCACTGAATCTTCGTGCCGTGTACAGAATTTCCTTGGCGTAAGCCGCACCCACGAGATCAACCAGCGTACGCAATACATCGTATCCATAGCCCAAACCCAGTTTTGCCACAGGGATGGAAAATGTGGCGTCTTCCGATGCAATTCTAAGGTCACAGCAAAGCGCCATGGCGAGTCCGCCACCGAAACAATAGCCATCTATCTTCGCTACCGTGGGTTTTTCCGTCGTCGAAAGCGCGGCATATGCCGCTTTAACCTTGGTGTTGTAATTCTCTAAGGCTTCTTTCGTTCCTCGTTGCTTTTCAAATTGAGAAATATCGGCTCCGGCGGAAAATGCTTTACCGCCGGCACCGCTTACCACAATAACGCGAACATCATCATCGTGTGAATAATCTTCAACGACTGTTCGTATGCCTTGCCACATCTCATACGAGATGGCATTAAATTTTTCCGGTTGGTTAATGACCAGATGGCCGATACCGGATCCCTTGGAAACGAGTATCTGGGAGCTTAAAGATAAGGATTGCATATGTCTTTGTTCGGAAGTCTATGTCTAGTAGCTGAAAACTTGATAAGAATTCTCTTTATGGGTGGAATAAGGAAAAATTTAAGGTTATGCACGGCTTGCGGATGAATAACAGCTTATAGTGTCATCGAGTGACCATTGGAGATTTGCATCCGACTCCGGTGATTATGACCCAACTACCGTATAGCGGATATATTGTCAACGGATGATTTTGATCTAAATTGGCTGAAATTCGGGAAATAATTTATAACCCGTCAGACTTTTTCCAATATCTTTAAACTCATATCCCCTACAATATGTTTAACCTCTTCCCTGTATTCTAACATATGGGGCGCCTTGATATGCGCCTTTAATGCGTCCAAGCTCTCCCATTTTTCCAGAATAGTCACAACGAGTTCATCTTTTCTTTGTATCGCTATTCCGGATTCGACATCGACGGTCGGATAATATTCGATACATCCCTTCTCATTTAATACATTGGGCATATTGGCTTTGAATTTCTCGATAAATTCTCCGACACACCCTTCCTTTACCTTTATCGATGCGATTATATTGATCAAATAGACCCCCTTTCTTTATCAAAAGTGTAGAAATTAATTTAAAACCAATGGTAAATATTTTTTCGGCCAGACCCGGAATCAAAAAGCCCGATCTTCTTGATATGGCATATTATTTTTATAATTTCCACAAATAAAGCCACAAAATTTTTTCAGCCAACAGTCCGAGCTTCAAATTGTTCATTGACACACCCTTAAAAAGGTTTCATATATTTTTTAACACTTTGCCCATCGATCAACTTTATCGGTTGCACTTTAAAAAAAATACTGATCTTCACATGTGAAGTAAAACGGTACCGAACATGATCTCCAGCCAACCCGCGTTAAATTTCCAGCCGAGGTGCATGGCCACAACCTTGAGTACCGTACCCTTTCGGGATCCGCATCTGGCCTGCCGGACGATGCTGGAACATTTTCCGGAAGCGCCCTGTGTGCCCAAGCTGAGTCTTTCGCTTCGCCGATATATTGACGGTATGCCTTGCCTGGTGATAGATCCTGAAAAAAGGCGTATCACATATGATTTATCGATGAAAAACCAACTTCAAACTTTTTATGAGCGATATATAGCTGAAGATCTTGAATACTTTGCCATTAATGCAAAGTACGCTCCCGGTTTTTACACTTTTCTCAACATTCTGAAACTGGCGCCGCCGGCTGATCTAAAAATGATTCATATCGGTCTTCCAGGACCCCTCACCTGGGGATTATCCCTGCTTGACCATGAAACCGGAAAACCTGCATGGTATGATCATACCATGAGGGAGGTTTTGATAATTACCTTGACGATAAAGGCCAGATGGCAGAAAAAGAAAATAGAGGAGGTACTTCCCGATATCCCAGTCCTTGTCAGTTTTGGTGAACCTCTGTTGGGCGTCATTGATTCGCCATTTGGGAGCGTGTCCGTTGAAGAGATTATCGACACTTTTGACGAATTGCTCAATGGCATCGATTGTGCGAGTGAGGTGCATTGCTGCTCGAACATGGATTGGGCCAAGCTGATGAAGACCAAAACGAATGTGATAAATTTTGATGCGTATCAGTTCGCTGACAAAATCGCTCTCTACCCTGCCCCATTGAGTGAGTTTATCAACCGTGGCGGTATGTTGGCCTGGGGAATTGTACCGGTTAACCCTGAAACATTGGCCGGTGAAGATTACGACAATTTACTCGATAAATTGGAGACCGGGGTCGATCGGCTGGTCAGGGGTGGGTTAGACCGGCGCTCACTTTTGGAGCAAAGTTTTATCACCCCTTGCTGCGATGCCGGGACCCTCACGCCGGACCAGACAATAAGAGCCTGGAGTCTGACCAAAGAAATTGCTCACACGATGAGAAACAGGCACCTCGGAGATTAAGAGGGACTCTGTACCCAGGGCGGATGGTTCATCACCAATACGAACACGAAACGGAAAACTTCACATGACAGATCAGATTCAATCCCTGACGCAATTAAAACAACGCATGAATGAAGATCTTTTCGATCTGAGTGGCAGAGTGGCCGTTATCACCGGTGGCTCAAGCGGTATCGGAAAAGCCATGGCAGCCGGACTGGCCCACTACGGGGCAAAGGTGGTCATCACCAGCAGTAACTCTGAAAAATGTAAAGCCGCCGCAAAAGAATTGAAACAGATCGAGACACAGGTGCTACCCCTCCCGGCGGATGTATCCCAGCCGGACCAGGTAGCAGCCATGGTTGAGCGCACCGTTAACGAGTGGGGGCGTCTGGATATCCTGATCAACAGTTCGGGTATCTATCACGGTACTCCGGCAATGGAAATGACAGCGGATGAGTGGCGAAGGGTGATGGCCGTTGACCTCGATGGTGCCTTCTATTGTTGCCAGGCAGCCGGGAAAGCGATGGCTGAGGCCGGCCAAGGCTCTATCATCAATATTACATCCCTTTCAGGCCTGCTTGGTTACGCCAATGAATCAGCTTACTGCGCTGCCAAAGGTGGGCTCACCATGTTGACAAGAGCTTTGGCTGTGGAGTGGGCCAGGCTCAAAATACGAGTAAACGCCATTGCACCCACATGGTTCTATTCACCTATCAGCGCCCACATTCTTGACGATCCCGAAAAACTCGCCGACAAGTTACGTTATATCCCACTGGACCGTGTGGGCCACGGAGACGATATCGTGGGTGCTGCGGTCTTTCTTGCATCGGATGCCTCAAACTTCATCACAGGGCAGATTCTGGGCGTAGATGGCGGGAAGTTTGCCATGCTGGGAGAGTGGTAATGGTGAAAAGGACGATTTCTGAAATATTTTTTTGAAACAGAGGGAGGACCCTATGGAATTGACGGAAATCTATGAAAAAGGAGAGGCGGCCCTGAGAGCCATGGATATCGGTTTTCTACTCGATGGTGTAGAAACAGAGTTTGTCATGGTCAACAACAGGCGCATTCTCGATGGTTTCACAATGAGTCAACGGTGTATAGATGGCGTAAAAGCAACCACCGCCTGCCATGTACTGGGGGTAGATCTGTCAACCCCCCTGATCATGTCGGCGATGACCATGCCGATCCCCGCCATTGTGGATGACGGTCTCATGAAGGTCGCGGAAGGGCTCAAGGCCGCTGGAAGCCTCATGTGGGTCGGCACCCCCATTCCCCAAAACCTAAAGGAATTGGTTGCAACCGGTGTACCGCTGGCTGCAAATGTAAAACCTTTCCAGGATCGGAAAAAAATATTTGAGGCCCTAGATGATATACAGGCCTCGGGTGTTCAATGGATCGGAGTGGAGATCGATGCAGGCCAGGGTACCAAAATAAAGGACAGACAAATGGCAAAAGACTGCTTTCCCTTATCTTTGGAAGAGTTGAAAGAGATCAGAAAAGCCGTTTCCCTTCCCCTTATATTCAAAGGCGTTTTAAGCCGGGTTGACGCAAAAAAATCCATTGAAGCCGGGGCCGATGGTATCGTTGTTTCGAATCATGGTGCCCATACCCTCGATTATCTCCCCCACCCTTTTCAGGTGATGGATGAGATAATGGAGGAAGTTGCGGACAATACCATCGTCGTGGTCGACGGCGGATTTCGGCGAGGCAGCGATGTACTGAAGGGACTGGCTTTCGGTGCCTCGCTTGTGGGGATGGGTCGACCCATACTTTTCGGTCTTGCGGCCGATGAAAACAACGGAGTGGAAGAGTTGATCGGACAAATTACCGATGAGCTGAAACGGATGATGTGCATGGTGGGTGCTGCAGATCCAGGGGGGGTAGATCGTGATATTCTGATAGAATCATAAAATCTGAAAAATTTCCTCTCTAGTGACCGGACTTAATTTTTTTGATCTGCATCAGCTGTTACACACCGGTTTCCATTTAGCAACCAGATCTTCTTTTTCTGCGTTTCGGACAGGCTCATCCGGGGAACTGAAATGGACATGAACGTGTGTCGCACCATTTTTCCTGGCACAATTTTCCTTCTGTTCATCCGCAAATCCAAAGTCAAAATTCCTAGTCTGTCCGATGTAGAGCGGCTCCCATTCGTCTTCTGCGGTTTTTCTGGCAAAAACAACATTGCCGGCTATCTTTCTGAACCGCGCGTTTACCGGATGAATCCAGTATCCATACTTCTTTCCGGACTCACCGGTCCAGTAAATATCCGGTGGATTCATGTTCTACTCCATTTCTTCTGCGTCTGCCTTACAAAATCTATTACCCCAATTGGAAAAACTTCAATTGAGCGTGAATAAAATTAAAAGCATTTTTGAAAATAAGGAATATCAAGTTTTCTGCAGAATTTTTTAACAGATTAAAGATTTTGTCCTGATGAAATATCATTTTCATAATGCATTAAAATCGGTCAATAACCACAATTCCCAACGTATCGTATCGACTCATTTTTTTCAGTTCTTTCGGTGCTTCCTCCAACGGTACGGTCTTTCCAATAATCAGCCCGGGATCTAATTTTCCAGAGACGATCATTTTCAACATGCCATCGTATTTGGCCGCCTGCATACCATGGCTCCCATAGATCTGAAGCTCTTTTGATATGACTTTATCCATTGGTATTCGGGGTAGAAAATTATCGCCCACCAGCAGCCCCACCTGCACGTGACGTCCCTGTTTCCTCAAGCAAAGTATAGAATTAGAACATGTCGTTACACTGCCGAGTGCATCTATGGACAGATGGGCGCCCCGTCCGGTTATGTCGAAAATAACTCCAACAACATCTGTGTATTCTTTAGCGTTTACGGTGAAGCTCGCACCGATCGATTTGGCGAGGTCCAGAGCCTTTTCATTGATATCAACTGCAATTACCCGGGCACCAAAAGCGTGTGCGATCATAATTGCCGATAATCCCACACCGCCACAGCCATGCACAGCGACCCACTGGCCGGGCTTTACAGCGCCTTGTGCTGCAACAGCTCTGAATGAGGTTCCAAATCGGCATCCAAGACTTGCTGCGGTCACAAAATCGATCTCTTCCGGCAGGCGTATAAGATTTGTATCAGCGTACTTAATCGATACATACTGTGCGAAAGAGCCCCAATTAGAGAATCCGGGCTGAAACTGATGATCGCAGATTTGATGGTTTCCGGAAATACACTCAGGACACATCCCGCACCCGGAAACAAAAGGTACGGTTATCCGATCCCCACTTTTCCATCGTGCTACATTTTTTCCTGTTTCCTGGACGATACCGGAGAGTTCGTGACCCGGTACATGGGGCAGACTGGTAATGTCGGGATCATGTCCCAACCAGCCATGCCAATCGCTACGGCAAATTCCGCTTGCCTTTACCTTGATAACAACACCGTCATCGTCTGGAACAGGATCAGGAACCGTTGCAATCTTGAGTGGTGCTCCAAATTCCTCAAATATAACAGCTTTCATCGGTCATTTCCATTCTGAGGAGATTTTTATCGGATACTATCGACAGATGATACCCATTGATTGGAACTGCTTTTTCCTTTACCACAATTTTTCTTCTCACCTCTATAATTTTTTTGCTCAATTTTCGCTCCTTTGTTTTTTCGAACCCCACCTTCGATCTGGGGCCTGGGCGGTGGGATTTAGCCGAATTTCATCCACAGGCAGTCGGTATAATCCAATCCCATGTGAATGATCAGTCCTATGGCGACCAGTCTGATTTTAGGGATAAAGATGCCCAAAGCATATAAAATTATTGCAGGATAGGAATGCAATGGATGGAATCCTATGCCACACCTGCTTGGATCATATACGGGCGTCGCCCACAGATGATCAAAGTCGACAACCATTGTGGCCCATAAAATGGCGATTGATCGAAATTTCGCCTTGGGCAGGAAAAAATAAACGAATAGAACCGGGATTGCAAAATGTAGAAAGATATGAATAAAAGGATCCAAAATAAAATGGCAGGCGACTTGTTACCAAGCTGGGTCAAGATGGCAAATTATGCACTGACTGTTTGAGCCCTGAAAGACGCTGGATTAAACGTCATAAACTGTTCTCCGGTTTTGATAATGTTTCAGTTAGGCCCTCTACTTTAATAACTGCACTAGTTAGTGCCCATCCACGACTTTAAAATAAATAATAGAGGTGTCCAATTCAGAAATGAGCAATTTTTGTCCTGATCAAGGCCGCACAAGGGTTTGTGGTGAGGCGTACGTGCTGTACGCCGTAACCAAAAACCCGCGGAGAACGCCGAACAGGGCAAAAAAGGCCATTTATGGATGGACACTAGTTAGCCTCGGCGGAAAACTTTATCAGGATCTTCTCCAACTCATCCAGGGCCTTTCCGAATTCAGCCCATTTGCCCTGCCGCAGGAAGTCTTTTGCTTTTCTATACTGTTCCAATGCATCACCCTCTATACGGTCCGTTACCGACGCTGGAACCTTAACAATGGATGCTGTTTCTTTGAGGGAGGCTACCCCTTCCAATACCTTGTAAAGCGCCGTATACAGATCGTTTTCCATGGCGATCCGATTGTCAAAGGAGACGATCACTCTTTTTAACTCCGGAAGGGACGCAGATCTGGATGTATCCAAAGCTTGGGGCCCTGAACCCTTTAATCTCCCGGGGGCTTTTGGTTGAGGTCGGGTAGTCGGAGATAATTCGGTTTCCTCCTGTATTGCTTCCAGGTAAACCGGTTCCACATAGATAAATGAGTCACTCACCGGAATGACCAAAAGATTTCCCCGGATGACCCTTGAACCCCTTTGACCCCATAAACTCAATTCCCGCGAAATGTCCGTTTGCTGGTCGATCCGTGCCTCAATCTGCATCGGTCCATAGAGCAACTTTTCCTTGGGTAGTTTATAAACCAACAGATTTCCGTAGTTGGGCAGGTCACTTCTGGCCGCCAGCCAACCAATCATATTGTCCCGCTTTGAGGGTGTAAAAGGCAGCATCAGAATAAACTCTTCTTTATTCGTTTCGGGAAGTTTTAAAATGATATAATACGGTTTCATTCGTTGCCGCTTATCGCCATAAAGCTCATCGGGAATTTGCCAGAGATCTTCCTGGTTATAGAAAACCTGTGCGTCGTCCATATGATAGGTTTTGTAAATGTCCACTTGTATTTCGAAAAGGTCCATGGGATAGCGTATGTGTCTTTTTAAATCCCCAGGCATCTCATCCAAAGGCTTAAATAGATCTGGAAAAATATTCCCAAAGGCTTCAACAATAGGATCTTTTACGCCCGTCGTGTAAAACGATACATCCCCATTATAAGCATCAATGGTTACCTTGACTGAATTCCGGATGTAATTCAGTGCTTTTTTATTAAAACGCTTATAAGACCTAAGAGAGTAAGGATACATATTTGAAGTGGTAAAGGCATCCTGAATCCAGTAAAGTCGACCGTCGGAAACAACCATATAAGGGTCGCCATCGTATTCCAGAAACGGCGCAATGGCTCTTACCCGCCAGTCGATCCGGCGATTATACATAATCCGGCTCTCCGGACCCAAATAATTGGTAAATAGTATCTGCAGGTCTAAAAATTCAAAGGCAAACAAAATCCTTCTCAGAAAGGATTTGATGCGGACACCCCCTTTTCCCTCATAAATCGTATAGACGTTTTTGTCCCCCTTTGGATAATCAAATTCCTTGGTTTTGGTCTTTACCAGGACGTAATCCTTCGTTTTTTCTCCGTAGTAAATTTCCGGACGCTTTACCGTCAGGTCGGTCTCAAAGACAGGTGGTAGATCCTTGATAAAGAGACGGGGAAACCCTTCTTCGGTTACTTCATTAACCGGGCTTAAGGCTATGCCGTAACCGTGGGTATAAATCAGATGTCTGTTGACCCATGTCCTGGCCTGGGAGGGAAGTTGGTCGACATCCAGTTCCCGGGCAGCCAACATAACTTGCCGGTATTGGTTATCGATAAGATAACGATCCACATCCACATTGTTAAAATCATAATAGAGCCGTATCGACTGAATCTGCTTATAGGTTTGGAGCAAAGGACGTTCATCCCAGAGTTTTATGTTTTGAATCGTTGCACTGTGTGTTTTGAGGTCCTCTTTGCTGAGTTTTTCACTCCCTTGAAAATCAACTTCTTCTATCTTATTCAGATTGTAAGCTTCCCGGGTATGATCAATATTGTAAGAGATGTAGGGGGATTCCTTGACCAACTCGTTTGGTTTGACCATAAGTTTTTGAACCGCCAGCGGAAGAAGGTTCCAAAACACCAATCCAACAACCAGCCATACGCCTACACTTATCCAGATCAACTTTTTTCTCGGTTTAAAGATGTCGAGAAAAAAGACTGCGGCCAATCCCAGTGAAGCAAAGATCAGAATCCGATACGCCAGGATCCTGACGTTCACATCGGTGTAGCCGGCGCCAAAAGCAGCACCCGCGGTGGAGTAAAGAAGACCAAAAACTTTAAGATAATAACCCCAGGCCAAGAGAATGGAGATGATTGCACCAAGGGAAAGAAGGTGTTTTCTCGCCTTTGGCTCAATAATAAATTTTGTTAAAGAGGGTGGTTTACCTTCTGCCTGGGAAAATTCATCGATGATTTTCATTATTGAATCTTTCAGGTACCACCAAACCATAACCCCTAAGGCTATAAAGAGAAATATCAACAGCCCTTTTTGGAGAAAGATATAAAAGGGGAGGGAAAAAATAAAAAAACCGATATCTCTGTTAAAAATTGGGTCCGTGCTGCCGAAAGGTTCTTGGTTGAAGTAGAGCAGGACCGTATCCCAACGGTAAGCTCCCTTTGATGCAATCAGAAAACTGGCAATCAGAAAAAAACCGATGATGATGAGGTTGACCGTTTTACCTGAAAGGGAAAGCTGAAAAGGGGCGCCACCTTCATATTTGATAGATGTTGCCTGTGCACTTGACGGCTTTAAACGGTTGGCAATAAAGAGATTGAGTATCATAATAGATATAAAAACCAACCAAACCACCGATCCAAGTCCAAATTTACTCAACACCAGTGTCCAAAAAACCGGTGAATATCCCAGGTTTTTGAACCATAACCAATCAGGGTAAAATGATGCGCCCGACCAAAGCAAAACCAACAGAAAAACCCCGAGCCCCATCCAGATCATTATTTTTTTACTCATAATATATCCTCTCCTCGATAAAGGCGGCTGAATTTTTCATTAAACCACCTCATCTCTTTTTCGGTAAGTTCTAATTTTGTGGGCAAAGATAGGGAATTTGCAGTTTGATGTCAATGATAATTCTCATCTATTATTGCAAATATTATAAATGTTGTTGAGCCTCAATAACGCGCGAGTTTTTTATTGTTAAAATTCTTTGATGGTGGAATTTTGCTGAAGGGGGAAAGAGGCTTGTCAAAGCAGGGCGGAGCTCGCTTTCGGGAAGGATTTCGGTTGGAATGTCGCCTTCGGCGTGGGGCGAAAAGGTCGATTGATAGGGATTTGAACCGCGCTCGTACAAACTTAGGGTTCGCGCAGAAATAACTTCGCAGAATTGGCGCTTAGATTTGGTTCAGGTTTGGCTGATCCGAGAGAGTAAAACCACAGGAATAGCGAGCTATTTCGAGGATTTTGTGAGTGAGGCATCGGTCAAAGATGGGCTGAAGCTAAGATGCTAAAATGTGAAGTTATTTTTGCGCGAACCCTTAGGGTTGAGCGAAGGTCGCATTTGACGGGCGTATGGTGTTGCGACCCCAGTATTTTTTAATGACTTTGATCAGACTGCTTGATGCAACGTCGGTGCGGTTGTTCGGGTCAGGCCCCAGACGAAAATTCATATCATGCACATCCGTAGATACCCACGGGCTTACGCCCATGGCACTTATTAATGGAATAAATTCGATATTAGCTTTGGCATTCACCCCCGGGCTCACACCCGTGGTCCTCTGGTAATTTTTGATAGGTTTTCTCTGTTTGGATTCTAAAATAGCTGTATACACCGTTCAGCGTACTCGAGAAGCTCAGAACGGTCCTCGTTGGTCAAGATCAGGTAGACAAGCCCCCCCTTCTTCCATACTGCCAGATTGGTTTCTTTCCGCTTGTCGATTTGTAACTCAATTTCGCCTACAGCCACTGTCTCTGCCCAGTCAATGGAAAATCCCTCATCTTTAAAAACGATATAACCAATTATCTTACCCTCTTTTTGGTACTTTAAATAGGCAAACTTTCTCCCTTTATGTTCAAAGCTATCCGCCCCCTCCAGTTCGTATCCTGCAAAAGCCGCATTGGGAATCAAAAATGCTAAACCCAGTTTCTGGTTAAACCATAATTCAGCGTCTTTTGAATCGGAGGATTCAACGGTGAGTGGTCTCCCTCCCGGTCCATATAAGGTATGGTACGCTACCGATTTATCGACAAGGTCCGGAAATGAGCCTTTTCCCAGGGGCCAATAATTATATGAGATCAAAACAACAGCCAAGACTACTGTAACAGCCAATGTGGCCGTATAGGCAAAATTCCATAGAAAAGTAATCCTAGGGGATTTTATTTTGGGTGTCCCAGATAGAATTTTCACTTTTAAACGGCGGGGCGCTCTCACAGCGGCTGCTCCCAGTTTCAGAGAACTGCGAATTTTGAGCATAAAATTCAATTCTTCCCGGCAGGTAACACATGCCTCCAGATGCCCTTTTATTTCCTTTGCTTTTGGGCTATCGAGTTCTCCGTCGGCGTATGGAGATAAATATTGGCGAATCGTGCAGACCATAAATACTCCTTTACTAATGAGACAACAATGCCATCTATTTTATTCCAATTTTATTAGTCATCTCTGTTTTTATGCCCTTTCTTTGTATTTTTTCAGCATGTGACTCAGATGGCTCCTTGCTCTGGACAACCTGGACATGACCGTGCCTATGGGTCGTCCGATAATTTCAGAAATCTCTTTGTAAGAAAATCCTTCAATATCAGACAGGAAAACAACAACTCTGTAATGGGAAGGGAGATGCATGAGGGCGGATTCCACTGTTTCGCATAGCTCCCTATCAATTATTTCTTTCTCGGGATTCATCAGATGGGATTGAGGATTGATTTGGGCATTTTGAGTCAGCCAACCCTCCCACTCCTCTGTATGGTCTAAAACCACTTCTTTGGATCTTTTTGATCTCCAGTTTTTCCATGTGTTGACCATAATTTGATAAAGCCATGGCTTGATTTTCACAAGATCTCTCAGCTGATTAAGGTGGCTGAAAGCCTTGGAATAGGTTTCCTGCACTAGATCTTCGGCGTCCTGCTGGTGGCCGGCTAACTTGAGGGCAGCATAATAAAGCGAATCTAAATGGCTTAGAGCCTCTTTCTCAAAATTTTGTCTTTTCTTTTGGTCTCTGATGAAGATCATTTGAACTGCCTTAAGGAATTCTTTTTCCTCTAACGTTTCGCAAAGTAATTACCCCATTTGTAGAGACGCTTTGGATTCCCTCGAAATTTTGCTCACTAGGGCAATATTTGTTGAAGGAAATATTCATGCCTTTTCTTTCACATATTGGTAAAGCTTGGGATGGGTGCATACCTCATAGTATTTCCGGGATGTGGGGCGTATAACCTTAAGATCTTCAGGAACGACCTTTAGTATTTGATCTTCCCGGATTACAAGGCGCTTGAATTTTCCGGTCACTGTAGGAAACTTTCCCGTATAGATCATAATTTCTTCTTTTTGCAAATCCGGAACAGAACACGTCATGGCCTTTAATTCAATTTCCTTTGACAGTTTTTCAAAACCGGCTGCACTTAGCTCAATCCCATCGAGGTTGAACCGAAGAGACAAGTCGTCAATTGTAGCGGCTACATCTTTGTCTGAGGCTGTCTGAAACACATACAGATTGAATGACTTATTCGTGTCTGCGAGGAGTTTTCGAGCCGACGTGGCGCATCCGGCCAGCCGGTCTGCCAAATTGATGGCCGGTGAAAGCATAATCCGGTTGTCTCCGTCAAAAAGAAAGGTGGGGGCATTATTCAAATAGGTTATGCCGATTCCCAATTCGAGTTTCGGGAGCTGGCTCTTTTGATTCGTGATGTTGTAACGCTTCACGATAAAGAGCATTTGGATTGCGAGGCCGCAGGCGCGAGCAACGCTGTACCACTGGTCTGGCGTATCCTTATGCTCAAAGATTGAGAGGATAACCGCGTCTCCTTCAATAAACACCTTGTTGGCACCGTATTCGTATAGTATGTTCGTGATGGGTTCAAAAAAGTTAAGGCTAAAATACGAAGCAGGCGTCAATCCTTTTTTCTCCATTTGGTGGGTCAGATCGGTGGAACCCCTGACATCCGCTTTAATAATCACATGATTGATGATCGGCTTTTCTTCCGGCACTTGTTCGTGGGGTAATAAAAACTCATACAAAACGCGATTCGCCCGGGAAAGATTGATTATTTTTTCTTCTGATAAGAGGTTCACGCGTTCCATACCTTCACTGAGCAAATTAAAATTTCCAAGATCCTTGTGGTATCGACAAAAGTCCTTGAGATATTGGATCAGATATTCCTCTTTTTTCTTTTTCCTGATTTTCTTAATCCTTTTGACACCCTTGCGAAGGGGTGCCAAAGAAAAAGACTTTCCGTAGAATCCCTTCAATCGACTGATTCGGTTAATTATCAGTCTTCTTTCTTTGCGTACGATCAGAAAGGTTAAGATCTGATGTGGGGACAAAGGCGGACAATAATTTTGATAAATAGGCAGCATTTCGTAAAAAGCGACAATGTTCTTTAGGGCTCCTCTTTTTTGAAACCTTTCATAGAAAAAATTCAACAGTTGTCTTTGATCTTCGGCCTGTTTCTTGAGGTGGAACAGATCCTGTTTTGCTATTTTTTGTCTTTTCAATCTTTTGTATCGATCCTTCGATTGGCAATAGTTAAACAAAATATCCACGTTACTCGCTTCTTTTGTCCAACCATCTATCTCCCGGTCAAAGTTATCCTTCTGTTTCTTTTCCAAGGTTTTCTCTTTTTCGTATGGAATGGACACCGGTTCTCCCGAGAGGTCCTGTTCCGACTGATGGATCATGCCAATCTCACCGAGGAGTGTTTTGATTAACAATATTAACGAATTGTAGGCATTCAGATCTTCGAAACGATGGCCGAGCAACACATATTCCTCGGTCATAAATAGATCATCATTGAGATTTTCTAAATGGAATAACGGATTGGAAAATAGATCCTTAGGAAGGACGGCCTGGGCCCCGAAATTCGCCTCGCGCATTTCCTTCAAATCCCTAAATTGCACATCAATGAAATAGCGAAACAGCTCCTTACCCACAATGAGCAAAATCGATTTTTTTCTTTTTTGGACACTGGAAAGCTCTTCTTTAAGTCCTATGACCTCGCGAAGATCCTGCTGGTATGACAGATCGCACTTTCTTATGTTATTTTTAAGACTTTCCACCATCGTTTCATATTGGTTTCGCACTTCTTCTATCAACCACTTGATCACTGCAGTTTGAGCCAGGAAATCGATCTCAATATCAGCCTTTAGCTTCGCCTGGTTAAAAGCCTCAACCATGATATGGCGGCAAAGAAGTTTAAACTCATCTCTTTCTTTATTCCACTTTTCGGAACTCCCCATTCCCGGCATTTCTCCAACCTGGGAATATCTGGCAAACAGTTGGGTTACAAATTTTTTGCCGGCCGTGCAAAAACTGGGGCTCAGGTGAACATCGTAACGAATGTTATCGACACCTAGTACCAATTTGTCCAAGGAAAAGTTAATTGAGTAAGTCTCCAGGGGGAAGTCTCTGATGTTGGGAAGACTCACCGATTTTAGAAAACCAAACATTGATTCGCCTTGATGTCCATTCTGGTTGTGAAAATCGCTATTGTAAACCTCGAACGCATCAATTCAGATAAAAAGCAACGACTGTTGATTGAAAGTAGACTATGGCTGTCCTTTTTCGCGCTATTCGATCGAATATCACTGAAGCACGAACCGGAACAAAAAGCAATCTTCGGATTGTCTTTTATCATAGCTGAATAACCTCCTTTGCTATTGAAATTATTAAGATTATCCATAACAGCTTTAGATATAAAAGTCTAGATTTTAATTATATTGCATTAATTCAGTTACTTATGAAACTTTCGAGGGCTCTAAAACTCCCCGACCTCTCAAATAATTAGGACGATATTTGATAACCATCAAGATCGCAAATACAAATTGACCGCCCGCAACTAAATGATATATATGATCAAATAGACAATAAAAATATTTCATACTGCTTAAAAAGGAGGGCAAAATGAAAAAAATATTTATCACATGTTTCCTGGTGTTAGGCTTGGCCCTATTGATGTTTGCATGTGCGCCAAGCTTTAAAGCTGTCAAGGCAACTGAAGCAACACATCAAAAGGGCGGAGGAAGGCTAATCTCAAGCGATGGGTATAAGTTCTCTTATAGGTTTTATCCTTCATCACAGAAAAGCCCATCAGTAATCTACATCCCAGGTCTGGGCGGTAGAGTTGCTTGGGGAGGTAACAGAGGTGGCTATGAATTAGCCTCACCCTTAAATAAGGCTAATTTCAATTTTATAGGATTTGATCGGTCTGATGTGTTGCTAGATTACCCAGGACAGAGGCAAGCTCTTAAACATTTAGCAAAACGAAGTAAAAGCGGATCGACTTATTTTCCCACAATTGATGGTAAATATTCTTCTGCTGAAAGCATTGTACAAAATGAAGTCAGTTCCATAATTGAGTTGATAGAAAAATCTCCCACACGTGACCCAGAAAAAGGAATCTATTTAATTGGTGCTAGTATGGGAAGCTGGCTATCGTTAGTTGCCGTGCACTCTTTTCCCAATAAAATTAAAGGTGTTGTGTTTTTGTCTCCAGCCATTCTTCCTGAATGGGTGACCACTGAAGCTAAAAACCCGCAGATAAATATCAAAAACTATTGGCTATCACTGGTTAGCAGTTTTGGAAAACAACGTCCAGCCTTAGCTATTGGAAATAAAAAGGACATAATAGCCCCTTCTATGTCTAAAGATGGATCTTCTTTGGATGGTGCGCAATTACTTAAAAAAGAAATCGGGCCTAATGTGGAAGTAATGGAGGCCTCTTCATCGCTACACTCAGGCGAATTGGTTGCTAATAGCCGAGAAGTAAGGGAAAAAATAGTTCAATGGTTGATTGAGATGGTTTCCGGTTAGTTCTGGATGTTATGAAAGAAATATCTCTAAAAATTCTATCTTATCACCCGATACTGGAGGGATAATTGAAAATATTTCTCTACTCAGCAGTTCTCTGTATTGCTATCTACGCTTGTTCAACAATAAAATCACCTAATACAATCGGTATAGACTACGAATATATACCAATATACAGTAATATAGAATTTACACGAGATGGAAAGAATCTGCTTTTCGGCGATACAACTGGCCGTGTGATAATATGGGATCTCGCATCTAACAGTGCAGTTAATCAACTCGAAGGTGATCATTCAAATATTCACGCTATAACAATTTCACCAGACGGAGAACTTATCGCCGCTGGTAAATACGATCACAAAATTACAATCTGGCAACTATCCACCGGAAAACGCTTGAGAGAACTTATTGGCCAATTCTATCCTGTATCATCTTTACAGTTTTCCCCTGATGGAAAATCTCTTGTATCTGGTGGATGGGATAATTGGACAATCTTATGGAACTTGGAGACCGAAAAACCAAAATGGATTCATAGACGAAAGATACAAGGTTC
Organism: Desulfobacterales bacterium; assembly: GCA_011049715.1. Lineage (GTDB taxonomy): Bacteria > Desulfobacterota > Desulfobacteria > Desulfobacterales > UBA2156 > UBA2156. The sequence goes on along the minus strand of DRHF01000439.1, from coordinate 3,341 downwards.
TGTAAATGCTGTGGCATTCTCTGAATCTGGAACATTTATAGCTTCAGGGAGCTCTGATGGTTCCATTTACATTCATGACATTAAGACAGGAAAAGTCGTTTTATCTTTAAACGGGCACATTGGAAAGATAACGAATATTCTCTTTTATAGAGATACTCATATTGTTTCAACATCATATGATGCCACTGTTCGGTTATGGGAATTAACATCTGGTTCTCAACTCATGTCTATTGGTAATCACAAGCTTCTCATCGATGGTCTCGCTATCTCACATGATGGACAGTACATAGCCACTGGAAGTATGGATAAAAGCGTCCGAATATGGAAAAGAAATAATTTAGAACTCCTTGCCGAGATTGTGGGCTTTGATTCTGGTGTTAAGACAGTTAGATTTTCACCTAATTCTTATTTTCTTGTGGCGGCAACTGAAGAATGTTTATGGTATCCCCTAAATATTTTAAGTTTATTAGGCTCAGATAAGTATAAGGTGAAATACAGGGCAAAAGATCTTCAAAAAAAATGCCCAACTTCAACCCATTAAAATAACATATGTATCGTTTCAAGGCTAATGCCTCTGTTGAACAATCAAAATACGCGACATCGTGTCGCAATACAGATACTATGAGTTATGTACATTAGTCCCTAATTGAGGTGTATCCAATGAAATTTCAGAAGTTCCTTTCATTTTTTTGTTATCATTCCATTTCTTTTTTCTTGATAACCACTGGTTGTTCTAAACCAAATCTCAAAATGCCTGAATCATTGACTCCAATAATCAAGAATTATTTATAGCTCAATTCCCTAACACCTTATGCCGCCAATAAATACGAAGGAAAAAATTATCGTTCTTGACCTATGGAAATATATCATTTATAGTTTCAGATTGGGTAGTTACCAACTTAAGAGGCATTAAAAATTAAACACAAAGGATGAAAAAGGAGGGAAAAATGAAAAAATTATTTATACTTTGTCTGACTGTTTTGATGCTTTTTTCTTTTGGGGCAGCAGCAGGTGCGAAAACTTTGAAACTGGGCTTGGATGCGGGTCCTGTATCACAGGATCCACAGGTACAGTTGTCGGGCGGAATGCTCCAGTTTTCACACTGGGTCTTTGATCCTCTCGTCCGCTATGCCCAGGATATGAGTTTTGAACCCCGTCTGGCCGTAAAGTGGGAGCGGTTGGACGAGCTTACCATGCGCTTTTATCTGCGAAAAGGGGTCAAATTCCACAGCGGCAACCCGTTTACGGCAAAAGACGTCAAATTTACCTTTGATCGCTTTTATAAGAGTCCGGATTTTAAAGGTCTCTTTACGCCGTTTGAAGGGTTATTTATCGTCGACGATCATACCCTGGATATCAAGACTAAGAAACCGTATGCGCTGCTGATCAACATGGCGACCTATATCTTTCCTTTGGACAGCAAATTTTATACCGGCACCGATGATACCGGACAGCCCAAAGATGCGGTTGTCAAAATCGGTCCTTCATTTGCCCTCCACAATTCATCTGGTACGGGTGCGTACAAGGTTGTCGAATGGGAGCAGGGAGCCAAGTATGTTTTTGAAAGATTTGCCGATTACTGGGATAAGGACTCCCCCGGCAATGTGGACAAGATTATCCTGACCCCGATCAAAGAGAATGCCACCCGCGTGGCGGCGCTGCTCTCCGGGGACATCGATTTTATTACCCCGGTGCCGCCCACTGATTTTCAGAGAATCCGCAGTGATAAAAAAGTCAAGATGGTGACCTATTCAGGGGGCCGGATTATCACCGTTCAGTTAAACCAGAAACGACGTCCCGAGTTCAAGGACGTACGTGTGCGGCAAGCAATCGTCCACGCCATCAACAATGTCGGGATTGCCAAGAAAATCATGAAAGGCACAGCCACTCCGGCTGGTCAGCAGGGCCCCAAAGGGTATATGGGATACAACCCGGCGCTGGTTCCCCGGTATAACCTCAAAAAGGCAAAGGCCCTGATGAAAGAGGCCGGGCTGGAAAACGGGTTTGAGGTCACCATGATCGGCCCGAACAACCGCTATGTAAACGATGCAAAAATCGCAGAAGCAGTGGTCTCCATGCTGGCCAAAATCAAAATAAAGGTCAACCTCAAGACCATGCCAAAGGCCCAGTATTGGGATGAATTTGATGCCCAGGCTGCCGATATGCAGGTGATCGGGTGGCATTCGGATACGGAAGATTCCGGTAATTTTACCGAATTTTTAGGGATGTGCCCGAACAAGGAAACCGGCTACGGGCAGTTTAACAGCGGGAATTACTGCAATCCTAAAGTCGATGAGCTGACCATGGCCGCTCAGGTCGAAACCGATCTGAAAAAACGGACGGAGATCCTTCAGGAAATTGAAAAAATCCTATACGATGAGGCTGCCTTTGTGCCGTTTCACTGGCAGAACCACTCCTATGCCGGGAAAAATAAGGTTGGCATAAAGCACATCGTCAATACCATGAACTTTCCGTATTTGGGTGATCTGGTGTATAAGTAGTCAAAAACCCTGGTTGTTCGTTGAAGAAGAAAGACAAAAAAGCGGACAGTACCTGAGTCAAAAGGGGCAGGCGGATGTTATTGAAAAGTAACGCGTCTGCCCCTAAATTATGACCCGCAGATCAAGCCTGAAATTTATCCATGTTTGCATTCATCATCCGACGTATTATTCAAGCCATTTTTGTGATGCTGGTGATCAGCCTGGTGGGGTTTTTGATCCAGCACAATATGGGCGATCCGGTGAGAGATCTGGTGGGGGAGCGGGTCACACCGGCCGAACGTGAGGTCATCCGTGATCAACTGGGCCTAAATGATCCTTTTTATGTTCAATTTGCCCGCTTTGTAAAAAAGGCCGGCAAGGGCGATCTGGGGCTCTCATTTTTCTATAAAAAACCGGCTCTTGAAGTCATTGTATCCAAAGCGCCGGCAACCATTGAACTGGTCATTGTCACCGCCATTATCCTGATCATCGTCTCGATTCCGGCCGGCATTTATTCCGCTATTTACCCCAAAAGCTGGTTTTCCCGCATTATAATGGCATTCAGCACGGTGGGTGTGGCGATTCCTGTATTTCTAACCGCCATCGCGTTGATTTACCTTTTTGCCGTGGAATTGAACTGGCTGCCATCTTACGGGCGGGGTGAAACCGTTAACCTCTGGGGATGGGAAAGCGGATTTTTTACCTGGGATGGACTTAAGCACCTGGTTTTACCCAGCATATCCCTCTCATCGGTCATGCTGCCCCTTTTTATCCGTCTGGTTCGTGCTGAAATGATGGAGGTTTTGGAAACCGAGTATATCAAGTTCGCCTGGGCCAAAGGACTTCATCGCCGGCGGGTCT
>DRHF01000438.1 GCA_011049715.1 Desulfobacterales bacterium | reverse complement strand
TTCGAGGAACTTTTTGGCAGCATCTCTGGCTTTGGCTAAGGGTATGAGTTGATAGCGAAATCCAGGCACATCATAAAGACGCCAATAGGCTTTATCAATCTGCTCGATGGCTTCATCAGCCTTATCGCTATCAAACTCATAAATTACTAAACCCACAGCACCCTCTCCATCAGTATAAATATAATTACCCTTGCCCTTTATGTATTCAGGCAGACGTGGTATTTCCATCGTACGTTTACCCATTTCCTTTGCGCTTTGCATGGGATATTTTCCAATACCTAGAAGTATCATTTGTTAACCCCCCTTTATTTGTATTTCCGAGTCAATATTTTATCATTGGATCGATATGTCGGTCCCAGGCACAAATACTGCATTTTGCCCAATATTGAATGCACGCTCAAAAGCCCCCAAAGAATTCTGCTAACTCCCTTGGAGGCGTTATAGCGGCAATTTTAGGTTGCAAAATGTTAGAAAAAGGTTCATTTGGTGCCCTCCTTTTTTGTAAGCGTCAGAAATCTCTTGGTGAAATGAAAGAGGTAATCTAGGCTCCCAACGGGTCGGATAGTTTCGTAGGAGCAAGGTGTGCACAATTTGAGGGGTTTCTCCATGGAATCTTCACCTAATTATCAATTAGAGTAAAGTTTATGGGAAACTATAATATATTCCGGTGTATCAGAAATTCAGCAACAGGGACCGCTCAGCTGTAAGTCAAAAACGAATCCAAGTTTCACTTGAGAATGAAATGAGATTGAGAGGAATATGTATGTTACATTGTGGCATATAATTATTTTTATGTGATGTCAATAGTTAATTGTCTATATTTTCAATATGTTACATTGTGGTACATAAATCTAATTATGGTTAAGCGGCAATTAAATGTATAATGCATATCTTATTTTTGGATGATTTGGGAAAATGTAGGTGTGTCTTTGGGATTTCCTGCCAGAAAACCATGTATCACCAGACTCTAGATATTATGAGAGTATCTCAGTTTTTAAGAAACCTGTGATATCCTCTAAATTCAGACCAAAATTAGTTGGATTTATAGCCTGAAATTTCTATCCATCAAAACTCAGAACCATTTTCTGTCAATTACATATACCGTAAAATCCAAAAAAAATCAAAAAGGCACGCTCTACAAAACGTGCCGGTCCCGAAATCTCTAGCATCTGCAGCCTGGATTAGCAGACCGACAACAGATGATTTAGAGTCTAATGTTTGTGCTATACGACTTATTGCCCTCTTTATTACCCTTTTTTAAGGGTATTACCCCTTTTCCGCCAGACCGCACCAGGACCCCGGTCCTTCAAAACCGGGTTTCAAAAATAATTGTGGATGGCTCCGCAGAAAATTGTCGCAACGTCATCATAACCGTTTCTTTCCGTTTATTCTCTATAGCAACCTACCAGGGATTCTTTGACTTTGTCGAATCGCTTCAACCGGTAAAAATTCAGGATAAAATGCTTTAGAACTTCATGCTCACCTGAAAAAATTTCAATATTTCACGATCATCCTCTATTCCCCCCATCTAGTTCTAACTACTTACTGAATCCAATTTATTGACACGTTCCGAATGTCCATATTTCACCATCGAAAACTATACCTATCATTCACCTTCCATAAATCTATCAACAATATTTGAGCCTAAACCTTCTCGAGTACTCAATGTAATCTTGAATCTCTTATCGAATAAAAATTTCTTCACCCTATCGATTTCATTCTTTTTATCATTAAAAGCGTCTTCATCTCTCACTGAAATATTGACCCACATAAGGTTATCCGAAAAACCAACATCATCTAATCTTGCCTCCGTTTCTTCGTAGTCACGGCCCACTCTGCCCCACTCCTGAAGTGTGTCGCAAAAAATTAATAAGAAAGACAGAGGGTCATCCTTAAATTCCAATTTTTCCAAAGCCTTCTTCTGAGAAAAATCACCTTCACTTATTCCAGAGAAATGTTTCCAAATACCTTCGTCATGCAAAGCGATGGCTCTAGCCGCCTTTATAAGTGATTCCCTCTTTATTTTTGGTGGATAATTTTGATCAAATAATTTTAGCAGAGATAATGCGCCTAAGAGACCGTGATTTTTTTTATTGATTATTTTTTCGTAGAAAAATAATAATGTTGTTTTGTCGACATTCAGCCCAAAAGCCTCACATAACTCCTTTGTCTTAAACATATAATCTTCTTTCACGTAACATTCATCCAATTTTAAACGGGATGGATTCTCATTAAGAAAAAGGGTTTTTTTAAAAAAGGTGTTTATCCATTCGTCATAATTCTGGATATTATAGTTATAATCATGATAACTTGAGGCGAATAGCCACATATCTTCAATGGGATTTCCAAATTTTTGTTCAAATGCTGAAATTGATTCATCGTTATACAACTTATCAATTATGTAGCAGCCTAAAAGAAATACGTGAAGCTGGTGCAAGAAATGATCCCTATACCTGGGATTAAGGAGTAATACAGGCTCAAAATCTTTCTGAAACTCTGGATATTCCAACCCATTAACGTTCCAGAGCTTTTTTATCAATTCTAAAGCAATAGCGTAATCGTCTTCTATTCGAGTCCTATATTTAGCACCTAATTCGTGTAAGTATTTCTTATAGCTCAGGTTTTCAATTTCGCCTAATTTGTCAATTAATGTCAGGCTGATATTCCTACCTTCAATCCTTTCGCTAATTTCCCTCCTTTTATACTCAGGTTCAGGATAGTAAATTAGATATTTATTCGTTTCTTCGATGTGCCGATCTAATTCTTTATAAATCCTGTTTTTGCTATCTTCTATCAGACTTTTGTCTTTATCGTGTTTTTCGATATATTTTTGAATTGGCAATATTGCCAATTGGAATCTTTCAAAAAGGGTATTAATAAGCGGAACAGGAGATATGGGTATAGCTTCCACTTTTCCTTTTTTATCTTCTCCTTCACCAACCTCAAAAAGACCAACTTTATACTTCTGACACAATTCCTTAAACTTGCTGAATTCCTCATCCGTGTCCAAATAATCAGGATAAGCCCAATAAACTTTTGCCCTAGGGAAATAGTATTGAAAAAAGGTTGCCGAAGAAGCGTCTTTTAGATCTAGTCCTTCTTCTTCTATTGTTCGATATATGTGCAAAGAATAGAAGAAATCTGCTCTTTTTAAGGTCTGGCTATTGATAATATCAACAACCAATTCTTCAACGGGTTCATTTTTACCTTTTCCCATCGTTTTTCTGGCATACACGGGTACCCTTGCCGGAAGAAATTTGTCTGAATAAACCTCTGTCTTAAAACCTACTTCTTCGAGGTGGGTTGAAAGCCAGGATGTCATTTGCTTTACAGTATAAAGGCTCGTCATAATATTTCCCTCTTGCGGTTTATAAAAAACAATTTTTCGATCTCTTCAAAACCGATAGCGATTGTCTTAGCTATAACTGTTTTGTCTTTCAGTTTTTTCTTTATGATCTGCATATCGTCCAAGATCCATTGTTTGCGGAATAAGATATTATTTAGCACTATTTTTAATATTATCGGAATGTTAGAAAATGCATAGCGCTTATTAACACCTTTAGGCTCGGATAAATCAACCACTCCTCCGGAAAACCAGGCCCATGCCCTCCTCAGCCATAACATAAAGTGATTTGACGGTGGCATAAGATAAATGATTTTATCATATTGCTCTGGACTCCTTTCCAGACCATGTACATCCTCAACCAACACAACCTTATCGGATGATTCTGGAATCTCCTCATGTGCATAATAGTCCATATCAATTTGAATCACTTGTCTGGGGAATTTGTGAGCAACCATATCTCTTAAGGTGCTTTTACCAATATTTCCGATGCCAGTTATAAGAATTTTCATCGCCAAGCTTATATATCCAAAGACCATCAATTCTTCTAACGATCCCTTACGCTATCTTTTTGTGTTATCCTATATGATACAGAAATACGCAGCCCCTTTTCTCAGCTTCCAATAATTATTAAATTAAGCCTGGCCCCAGACACAATTTCTTAGCGAGCGTTTTAGTTCCTCCACGGCGTCTTTGAAGGCTGCTCTCAATTCCTCAGGCAGAGCCGATAGCGCCATCTCTTCTGATTGTCGAACGACGGCCTCGGCTTTCCGAATCGGTGTCTCTTCCTTTCCAGGGGCTAGCTCAGTTCTAGCAATCAAACGATCATTCAGCCAGACCACACCCTGCGAGACGGTTCGTCGCAAAGTAATGGTGTTGTGCCTGGCAGCCCAGGCCAGCGATTCGACGAAGGCTGGAAGGGCATCAACAGGTTCCTCTTCGCCTGCGATGCGCCCATCGATAAAGCGCAACCTGGCTATATGCTCGACGAACGGCCCCTGCTCTTGACCAGCCAATGCCATGGCCTGCTTACGATAGTCCCTGCACCGTTCCGAGTCACGATCAGACTCGTACGCTAGTTCAGTCAATTCAACCAGAACAGAACTCTTGATATATGTGCATGTAGTCTTGCGAATCCATTCCCAGGCTTTCTCAAGATTTTCTAAAGCCTCACCGATGTTCACCTTCCTGGAAAGTTTCGCCCGGCACAATGCAACCTCTCCAAGTTTACGTGTATAATCGAACTTCGAGAAATTTTCTTCGGCTTGAGAAAGATACCCCAACGCCTTCTCTTCCTCGCCTTCAACCGCTGCGATTTCCGCCAAGCCAAGAAGGGGGTACCCTTTGTTCACCGCACTCCTTTGGAGGCTTTCTTGTGCCTTCTTATAGGCCTGCTTCGCATCTATAAAGTTCCCCTCCATGCGAAGAACATCCCCAAGATCAATGTGTGCAATACCGAGACCTTCCTGATTTCTGGTTTTTTCAGGCTTATTATCGTGAAAAGCGATAACCCGTGTAAGGACCTCTTTCGCCTCCTTCCATTTGCCTTCGTCTTTCCACAACGCAGCTCTTGCATTCCGCACATTTTGCAATCTGTCCTGGGTTTCTTCGACCCGTTTGCCGAGCTTAGCGTCCCCTGACGCCTCTTTCTTGAGAAAAGTTTTGAATGCGTTTTCTGCTTCGTCAAAGCGGCGGTGCGCTTCCTTCCATCTACCTAGTAGTCGAAGATCCCTTGCCATCCACTTCAAAGTCCTTCCGTAGGAAAGCCCCAGAGTTTCACACATGCGATAGGCATCGAGGGCAGAGTGGAAATGGTTCATTCCTTCCATGGGGTTGCCTTGAATCTCCTCAATTCGGGCGAGGGCTCTATGGGTCTCGGCCAGCGATTTGAGTGTATCGTCCCTGTTAACACCCGGCGACACACAATTCTCGTTTGATAGAATCTCCCATAATTTAACTGCTTCCACATAACAGGCTTTGGCCTGCAATATTCTTTTACCCTGCCAGCCGAGTAGGTCTCCTTTGGCCCGAAGTACCCTAGCCTTAAGGAAAGTATCCAGTGCAGGGTATTTCAACATCTGCTTATACTCGTTGAACGCCGCGTTACTATGGCCGCTCAGATAGAGAATTGATGCCCGTCCATATTGTATCCACTGCCGAAAAACGGGACTTATGTTGGGGTTGAATCGCAGGTGCGCCTCAATTTCATCTTGAAGCCATGTCAATAGGTCCAGGCGCTTTCCTTGCATAAAACTGTATCGCAAATTGTTGTACTGGAGAAGAGCGTCTTTCTCGTTGAACGCCATTAGGTGATATATTGATTCGATTTCGCGACTGATGTCGCCGGAACCTCGTTCGTTGGCCTTATGAGATTTTAAATATTCGTAACAGCGCTTGCTCCACATAGAAAACATGTCTCTGTCGTCTTGGATCAGACTACGTAGGAGTGGCCCTCGATATCGCTCGTGGATTTCATACCCAATGCCGCAGGTCCGCCGTTTTATGAACGACAACTGTGACAACCTCTCGATCTGGGACCGACTTGTTGCGACATCCGAATCGGCTATGGTCCTAAGCACGGGCGCGGCAAACCACCTCGGCACAGCACAGCAAGATAGAGCGTCCGTATCCTCTGGACCCAATCTTTCCCTTAGTCGTTTCATGAACTCGCTGTCTGCTGCCACTATACATTCAGCTCGGAGGCGACGAAGTTGAGACAGCTGATGAGCGGATGTGGCGCCTTGATCCTTCCTGTACAGGCCTACAAGTTGGCCCAATTCCAGCGGGTCGCCCATCCACTCATCGGCGAGATAGGCGATGACGGAACTGTCTCTTGTACCCAAGACCTTCTCTGCAAAGTCATCCAACTCTTCTCGAGAAAACGGCTTAATCTCAATGCCTCGCAGGCGAACCCAACCTTGCGACGCTTTGATGGGTTCCTGACTCCCGATCACAACCTTCAGTCTGTTTTTGGAATGTTCGCCAAAGTGGTCTCTTAAAGCAGTGCTTATTCTATTCCCCAATATCGTTCCTTGTAACTTTTCAAACGAATCTATAAATATGATGAGTCGCTCAGTTTTAGATATGGTCTGTAAGTCGATGAATAGCAAGTCGTACAGATTGTCAACCCGCTGCTGCGATAAAGGATCAGCGTCCGAGTTCTCGTAGTATTTATTTCTCATTGAGATGTGGCTTGGCAGTCGTTTCTCTCCAATATTACGAGCAATACTATACATAAATTCGAGCAGGTCACCATCTATTTCTTTGCAGTCGACGTAAGCTATCCTATAATCTGAGATAATGCACTCTGTCGATAGGTCCTTTAGCAAATGATTCAGAAGCCAACTTTTTCCGATACCAGAGATACCGTGGTAGTTAAGCACGAGATCCTCGCTGCTCAGAAATTGTTCAAACTCCTGGACTTCTTGGTTTCGGCCTGCAAACCCGACGTGCTCCTGATATTTAGGTTGGATCCCATTTCGGAAAGGAATCTCTGAGGAATAGAAGCCTGTTTCCGGGGGTGGCGCTGCTCGTGGAAGCGAAAACTCCCACCAGTTCGTACCCTGAACTCTTCTCTTCTCTGGAAGATCCCTTCCTATAGGCCAGTCAAGGTTGGTCGGGTTCCATTGCCGAGGCTGAAGGCGCAATACACAGCGAGCAAGGTCCAACTCTGCCCACAACAAACCATTGACACACTTATCGTCATCGCGAGTTAGGAAGGCTGCTCCGCTCTGGACACAAAGGAATCTGTCTCCTTCAGTCTTGACACGGCCCTCGTGTAGATGGCCGTGGAGGTAAAGGGTGCTGTGATTCCCCAGAATTGTTTCGATCGTCGGGACCTGCTCGTCACGAAACCATCCGATGGGGTGATGCCCAAGGACGATCTTGAGATTGCAGTTTTGTAATTTTTTAAAACCTTCTTCGAGGAGCTTGATGCCTGGCGAGAGTTTATGCCGGTCTTTTTCGTCCAAGGATAGCCAAGCCGTGTTGATGCCCAGGATTCCCAGCATCGTCCCCCTGACCTCGACAGGCTTCGCATAAGAGCCTGCAGGAGAGTTGATCCAGCCCTGGGGTATCAAATAAGAGTTTTTGGTGTAAGCCTTAAAACGAGGTAAAACCTGTTGACGCTCACTCCGCCCTTCCGGGGTCGGATCGAAGAAGTGAGAATCCACCTTACATGTCGCTTCCCGGTCGAGGTACTTATGAGTTTCTCGAAGCACGTCGTGGTTTCCGGGCACAAAGAAGGTACATGACTTTTTTTCTTCTCCTACTATCGCATAAAGAGGCTGCAGGAATTTGGAATCGAACATCTTATACTGGTCATCTGCCCCGCTGTACGCCACGTCACCTGTTACAAAAATCAAATCCGGAACAAAGCCAGACTCCTTTTGCTGGCGAACATGCTCCAATATCTCCTCGAACAGCTTCCTCTCCCCATAATCATCCTTGCCGACGTGGAAGTCGGAAAGGTGCAGCCAGCGGATAGTGTTTTTCGGGCTTCCTTGGGTCATTTTCTCACCTCCTAATCTCAGGGCAGATCCCAGCTCGGGACGATGTAAGCAATAATATCAGATCCAGATTTATCTGTACGCCTTAAGATTTGCATCTATGTAGCTATTGAAATCATATTTGAGTCTATTGCTGTGTTTTTGAGGTCCCTCCCAGTATTTTATTATCTCGGTGATTTTGGTTCGTGTCGCTCCAACGTCATCTATGGGTAGATTGACGATCTGAACCTCATCAGTCAGTTCTATATGTTCCGTATAGGTGCCCAAATCCATTGTGTCATCGGTGAGCACCCGGACTCCAGACCATAGGGCCTCGCAAAAAACATTGGAAAAATCGTTGATAGGATTATCTTTAGAGAAGCAAATGAGAAAATCTATCTCATTGAGCAAACGAGGCATATTCGCAGGATGGACAAATTGGCGAAACTCGAACCCCACCAGGTCATGCCCCGATACGAACTGTGAAAAGTCCTCGAAACCTTTACCTTGGCCCACGAAAATCAAACGGTAGTCCCCTTTAAGTCCAGAAAAAATTTCCGCAATTCTGTGTAGGCTTTTGTATTTCCAATAATAATTTATCTTCCCGATATAGGCCAACGTTGGTGTGCCATGTGGTGACACGGCTGGTTTGAAAGATCTTTCGTCGGGTATATATCTAGGGATCATGCAGAGCCTTGAATTGAGACTTTGAAAAACCTCCTTGTTGTGGTTGTCGGTTATGATGGCTGACGCCTTGCGAATCACTTTTTTCAGAAGCTCGTTAAATGCTCCCTGTCGGAGGAATTTTTCGAGGTCACTGCCTCCGTGGCGCAAAACATATGGAATTCCTGTTATCTCAGAAAGGAGATATCCAACGATCCCATAAGGAATGAGAAAGCCTGTATCTATGAGGTCAATCTGGTTTTCGCGGGTAACTTGAAGTGCCTTATCCAATAACTTTGGAACGTAAAGGTCAGAAAAGGGAATATGCCAGGGAATGTCAGGATCTATGAAATGGATATGAAGGTTGGGCTGTGGTTCAGGAGGGTTGTCTTCAATACGATATTCGCTCTCAACACAATTTCCGTTGGTGACTACATGGGTCTCAATGCCTCTTTCAGCAAGCCCCTGTGCCAACCAGTAGGTCTTGGCGGAAATTCCCCCCTGAATGGGCGGATATTTGCTGATGAGGCAAATTCGCATTTTATGGCAACATCTCTTTCATGATTTTTTCTTTTTCTGATGCTTTTTGTTCGGCCCAGTCGCGATCCTTTGTGCAGGCTTCCCAGCATAAATTGCACCTTGTGAGATTTGGAGTACGATTAGTCAACTGCCTGTGTGCAAGACACTCTTCCTCATCAATAAGTTTATAGTCCTTAACCGCCTCAACTGGACAGGCTATTTCACAAAAACGACATTCATCGCAGTGTCGATTATTGGCGTGATGATAAATCCCATCGCCCGTTGGTTCAATATCAAGGAATGTTTCTACAGCACAAAATCTTAACCTGCCTTGGAATTCATGGTCAATTACGAGCGTGTTCCTGCCTTGTATCCCAATACCAGCCTTTACGGACAGTTTTTTCAATTTAATAAAATCGTCATAACTGGCAATGGGTACCGTGTGTGGATCAGCTTTTTCAAACTCCTCAAGAAATTCGTCAACTTTGGGAGAAAAGAACTTTTTAAAACCAGAAAAACACCAGGTTTTATACTCTGCATTCCCGCCAATGAATTCATCCAGGTCCTTCTCAGGGCTGGTCTCCAAGCATAGGATAATGATGCTTTTCGCGCCTTGTTTAACGACACCGACCACATCAAAACCATAATTCTTCCTAATCCTTTCTGCTGTCCATATCATCGTACATTCGCCACCTTAGAGAACAAGAATGGGCCGGACAGTTGGCCAAATACCCGGAAAGTGCTAATAAGAATACATTTCTCCGCTTGCCCTATCCTTGTAAAAATCGAATACAGAAATATTAGTAGTGGGTCTCCCTCTTTGCTTAATGAAAAAATAATAAAATAGATCAAACATCAGAAAGCCAATAGGCGAATTCAAGTATCGCCGAAAAGGATGTTTCTGGATGTTATTTATAGGAACAATTTTGGCAATTTCTTCTTGGATTCTTGGCCCTATATAATCCAATGCCGCAGGCATTCCATATTTTTTTCTGTCAACAATATCCGTCAAATTATACTTTTTTAAATATGGCAAAGCCGCATCCTTAAGAATTCTTTTAGTTATGGTTTTTTCAGGAACTTTAAACTCAATAGGAATAGAAAGGGCAAATTCAGCAATATCGTCGTAAAGATAAGGTGGTCTGGTCTCAAATCCGAAAGAAGAACAGGCTCTATCCACACTCCACAAGTGATAGTTTGACAGGCCAGATCTCATCAGGATGTCAAATAAATTCTTGCGGTAGACTCTCTCATCTTCAGGATGGGGAAAAATGCTCTCAACAACTCCCCTTGTTTTAGATTGAGATGGAAGCAAAGAAACTCTTTCCCTGATTCGGTCGGAAAACCCTAATGGGTGGGTGTAAATCCAATAATATCCACCAAACAACTCATCAGCCCCTTCTCCGGTAAAAGCCACTTTATGGTGCTTAGAAATTTGCTTTGAAAGAATCTGAAAAGCTGCGGCGCCTTGGATATCAAACACACCTCCGCCAACAATATTCTCATAATGATAGACAAAATTAGGCAATTCATGCAAATAATCAGAGGCGGTTACAAAAAACTCGTGATGATCAGAGCCAATTGCTTCGGAAACTTTCCGTGCATAATTGAAATCCGGGGCATTTTCTGAATCATAGAGGGTATAGGTCTGGATAGGAGTCTCCAGGATCTCACGGGATAAAACAGCCATCAAGGTAGAATCTACTCCACCTGACAAATAAATGCCTTTTTCTGAATCCCCATGATTATGAAATAATTCAAATGTCTTAAGTAATATTGTTGCTAATTGATCAACCGACTCCTGATAGTCAAAATCCCCATTACCTGCAAAAAAAGAGGCTGGTACCTTATAATACCTTCGGCTTGAAATACTATTTCCATCAAAAGCTACCAAGCATCCAGGAGGAGCCTGGTAAATATCTCTCAGGAGTGTCCGGTCATTAGAAAAAATGTATCCAAAAACCATCAATTCTTCCAAAGATTCAAGATCAAGTTCTGCGGGTACCTCTGGATATTGCAACAATGACTTTATTTCAGAGCCAAAAATAAGCTTCTCATCTATTTGGCAATAAAAAAGGGGCTTAATGCCGAACTTATCACGGGCAAGGATAATCTGGCCTTTATCAATAACGACAATCGCAAACATCCCCTTCAGATGTTTCACAAAATCCTTCCCGTACTTTCTATAAAGAGGGATAATCACTTCTGAGTCGGTACTGGAGGTGAAAATACATCCATCCTTCAATAATTCATTCTTAATCTCTTGATAATTGTAAATCTCCCCGTTAAGGAGCAAGGCTATCTCATTTTCCTCATCTATCAACGGCAATATATCATCTTTATGGCTTACAATATTTAGCCCGCATTCTCCCAAGGAATGGTTTTTGAATACTACCGTCCTAAAAGAGTCAGGACCCCGATGACGGATAGATTCCAGCATGGCGGTCACTCTCGGCAAATTCTTCTCATTATAAATGCCACAAATCCCGCACATCAGCGTGGCTCCTTCGCCAGATACTTTAAGGCTTCCACCAGGCCCCAGTAGGCATAGGCAGAACCCTCTTCGATATAATGATAAGCCCACAAACCATTGGGCAACTGATTCTCAGCCAGCCAGTTTATGGCCCTCTCTATAACGTCCCTTTTGACCAATTCGGGATAAGAAATCAAACCCAGAAGGACAATACCAGTTGACCACGGATCACTTCCAATCGGATGGTTTTTCCAGGGACCGAAACCGCCGTCTTCATTCTGTTCTTCAAACAGATAGGTGTATGTTTCTTCGATTAAAGGGCAGCCATTTGCTGATATTCCTGAAGCAGAGAGGCCCAACAAAAAGAAACCTCCCTTATAGGTAAGTCTCGTGGCGCTCTCTAAATCTTTTCCCCACTCGGCCTTAAGCCATGATACAGCTTTAGGGTCGGAGAGTTCAGGGAGGAAATGGAGTAGAAGACCTGTAACCGGGATGCGAGAAATATCACGGTTAGTTCGGCCCCAACCGCCATCGAAATTTTGTTGGGAGCGGAGCCATGCTTTTTCTTTTTTGGCTGATGGATCATATCCCCCATGGTCCATGAGTGATAGAAACTTTGTCGACAGCATTGTTTCTTCCGCATCAGACCAGCCCCCGTCGTCTAACTGATGTCCGATAATATACTTGGCCGCCATGGTGAACAAACTTCCTTTGGAATAGCCCCCCGCATATATAAGTGATAAAGCACAGAGGGCGATCCTTTTTACTTCTTTTTCACCTGTAAGAGCTGATTTAATAAAATTAGCTAGTTGAAGAGATGATGCACGGATGTTTTCTAGAATAATGTCGGGTATTTTATTCATGGGCTTTCTCAAGTGGTACCCCGACTTCACAAATCAACCGCATCCTGTCCTGTATGGCGTTTTCCGCTTTTGATTTGAGACAGACATTGCAAAAGTAAAAGAGGGCTTCATCATTATTTCCGTGCCCGAAGTGTCGATATCTAATTTTATCGGCATCGACAAATTTCTCACACCCATGACACCAGACCTTGTAAGGTGGTCCTGTTTCCCATTTCCCGTTTTGATGTTTTGGTTCCTGTTTTTCATCCTCGAGGCATGCCAGAATGACATTCAATCCAATATCGACAGGAAGGCATACAGGGGATTGATTCTCCTGATTTGCTTTTCTTCCTATCTTAAAAAGATTATTCAAGCGTCTTATGAAATCAATGCGGATACCCCCTTTTAGTTCCTCGCCAAATTCTGATATCAATAGGAGCTTATTCTTATTGTTATCCTCTTGAATTTTTTTCAGGTATCTTAGCAACCCGAATAAATACGGATGCTGCTTTTTTTCAATCAAGGCATCGCACTCATCTCCATTGTAATTTTTAAACTTTTTCCCTTTATCGCTTTCTATCAAAGCGCCAAGGTGGATACACACCGCATTACACTGTTCATACTGTTCGTGTATCCCAGACATTCCATCCTGCTCAAGCTCTCCATCATACCATTTTGTGTCACCTGTATAGCCAAAAGAGAAAACCTGTTCGTTATTACCGTCGTAAAAATTTATAATATAGCCGTAAGAATCCGACCTTTCGGAGTAATCGTTGTGATAAGCTTGTTTTGGCGTTATTCCAATGCACTTCTTCTGACTATTATCATCAGGCGTAATAGATTCGAATATAAATTTATTTTCTTTATTTTTGGAGGATACCAAACGCTTCATAAACGAA
The DNA here is from genome assembly GCA_011049715.1 of Desulfobacterales bacterium. Classification (GTDB taxonomy): domain Bacteria; phylum Desulfobacterota; class Desulfobacteria; order Desulfobacterales; family UBA2156; genus UBA2156. Next base: position 2,970 of record DRHF01000438.1, on the reverse strand, counting down.
AAAGATTCGGGAGGTTTCTCTGGATCAACGTCCTTATCGATATCGACTATGTATGTATCTGCAAGAAATTCCCGCAACGTGTGGTTTGTAATTACATGTTTCAATTGTCGGTACACTCCCCACGTCATCATTGCATGAATTTTCTTATTGGAATCTTTTTTCCTTTTTTTCAAGTCCAGCAACGATGTGACAATCGGTTCGAAATCTCGGATGTGATCGAGATGGGCGTGTGAAAGCAGGATAAAATCTATGTCGTTCAAGGTAAATCCCATGTGAAACAGATTATCGACAAAATCAAAGCCTGGATCGATTGCTATGCCAAGAGTTACTTTGCCGTGTTTATCCTGCTCATAGAGGAGATAGCCCCCTCCCTTGGACAGAGTGAGAGTGGGAGTCTGAGAGTTCCATCGTTGGAGGCCCATAAAATGATATGATTTTTTAACCGTATCTTCTTGAAGGTAGTATATTGGATGTCGACTTTTATATGCCAGATAATCAAGAAACCGGTTATTCTCCCTTTGCATAATGGTTTCATAGTCATTATCTGAATATTCTGACCCACGAGGATCTGTGCTGTTTTCATGTTCTTGCGATTTATTTTCTTCGGGAGATCTCGACCGATTTACACATTCAAGGACACTTTTAAATGCGCTGCTGCTGTCTGGATTTTCATGAAAGCATTTCGTGGACTTCTCGCAAACGTTCTCAGGAAGTCCCTCCTTTAGCCGCTCTATTCTCTCTATTCTCTGCTTCCGTTCTAATTCTTTAAATTTAAAAAGGAAGGATCTTTTCTTTTCATATTCATTCAGTTTACCCAATAAACATTGTTCGTCCTCTATGTACCCATAAAATTTACAGTGCGTGAGGTTCTTATAAAACTTTTCCATCGATTCAGTGTATCGGTCGTATTCGTATTTATCAAAATCACCCAGTTTGACACCGTCTTCTTTTTCATCTACTTTATCAGGAAGAAGAAAACCCTTAAGAGCATCATAAAGCGCTTCTATTTGTTTTAGGTAGGTGTTATCTTTATGGTCATCTTTTGTCTCTTTATATTGGTCAGAGAGCCACTTCAGAAACCTGGCAACTTGCTGATAATAGCTCATTCGTTCTGTTTTACTATTTATAGTTTTGTCTTTATACTCAATAAACTTTTTTACAATAAAAATAATATCACCTTCATTAATCTTATCCATACCCTTTTCTTTGAAATCCTGAAGATAGTAATCAAACAAGAGTCCGAGCGTTTTGCTAAATCTATTTTTTTTCTTCTCCCAAGTCTTACTCTTAAGTGCCCCGAAGATATCTTCAATTTCGGCCTCAGGTTTTATGTTTAAAAGTTTTATTATCTTTTTCTTAGCGCACTCCAGTCGTCCCATGTCTCTGAACGCCAGAGCTTCTTTGATGAGCCTGTTTTCTTTCTTTCGGTTTCCTATCTCTTCCAATGTCTGTATGGTGTGATAGGAAAATTGCAGGTCCTCCATGAGCTCTGCCTTGAAGAGTACGGCCTGATCAAAAAGCAGGTTTTGCCAAAAGCCCTTTTCATCCGGTTGCAGACATTTCGCTTTTTTAGGAAAATCTCTAATGATTTCATTAAAGAAAGAGGCAGCGTCCATCTTTTGACCTGAATGTAAATACCCGATGCCTTGATTGTATTGAGCCCACAGATTATAGAGATCAAAGCTGAAATGAGATTCATTCATAGTGCCTCTTTTCACCTTTACCAGTTCATATGCCCGAACCGCAAAGCCGAGCGACTCGAGGCCCGGTTTCCCGCAGGCTGAAAGTTCCTGAAAATAGAGGTGCTGGAGTATCAATTCCTCATCTTGATCTTCTTGAGGGAATTGATAGGGGAGGTTACGCTGAAGGTATATGACGAGATCATCGAGATGTTTTGTATAGTCGTCTGTACCATTTTCCTGGATTCTAGCACGCAGATACTTTGAGAAGAATAGCGGTTTCCATTTTTCTTTCTTTTCTGCATTGTTAATATCGGTACTTTGAATGGCATTCTGAGGATTATTGTCTTTGCCTTTTTCATTGATAAAAATTGATTTGAACTTTGAGCTATCGCGAAAGGCCTCTTCTATATCTGTCTTGACTTGCGATTTAATGTCTAACGTTATGCAGTTATATACCTCATCATAATCTTCTTCATCAATCCAGACATCAATTTTAACATTCAATAATTCCAAAGCTATGAACGGTTTAATATCAGTTGGCATATCACTCCGCTGTCTAAATATAAGGGAAAAAATAATTAGGAAGAATTTTTTACCGCAGACGAAAAGCATCGAGGTGACTTAACGGCACCCGTGACAGGACGAACACTGCCTGCAAACGATTCTCTTGCCTGAAGAGTTGATGATTTCAATTGGGAAATTCATGGTCTTTTCTTTTTTCAAGACCGGTCTTTCATAGGCACGTTTTTTATCTTTTTCCATCTTTCTCCCTCCTTTTGATTATTCCTTCAGTCAAAAAGCCATTTACTATTTCTAAAAAATCATCTTTACTCTGATTTTCATCCACATCAAAATACCCTACGAAATGCTTCAAAATATTCTTTGCAGATAAATTTTCAGCTATCTGTTCCAATATCCAATAAGAAGTCTCGTTAAGTGTATAATGCTCACCTGTATCAATATTAAAAACCCAGTATTTTTCCAGCTCAGTGATCTTCTGCAAAAAGATATTCTCGGCCAATATAAAACTATCGTTCTGTTTTATCTCCAGCATTGAGGGTCCTCAGCAAGGTAATCGCCGGTTAGAGCATAGGCCATGGCACGGCAGCCCCGGCATACTGGTGTAAGGTCACAGTCGGCACATTTTCGGGTCTATCCGGATCTCTCAAACGAATTAGTGTCTAAAATCACTACTTTTATCCGCAAGCTTTTAGTTTCCCCCTTGGGGGAATGGAAGATAAAAATAGACAGAATACCTTTTTAACGGACGGTGCAAATGGAACGGTGT
>DRHF01000437.1 GCA_011049715.1 Desulfobacterales bacterium | reverse complement strand
TTTCAGCGCGGAGAAAATGCCCAAAATTTTGCCATTTTAAGGATCATAGCGCTGGTGCCCACGGTATATAGGTCTTTAGGTGTGTAACCGTTTTCTTTGGCGGGTTCTTTTGAGACAATAAGTCCTATAATTCGATTTTGTGACATGGCTTCGTCGACGAGTTGAATCGACACGTTCTGCATGACAACCAGGGGCAGGACCATTTTAGGGAAAAGTGCGACATCAAACAAAGGCAGAATGGGCAAAATTTTGGGCATTTTCTCCGCGCTGAAAGCTATGGGCGACTGCTGCTGGGTCATATTTACCTCCTGAGTCTGTTTCTGAAAACAGCCTTTTTACCAGTATCCGGCGGCATTTATAATCAAAAAAACTATTATCCGTCTGTAATCTGTACTTTGTGGGTTTTATTAAGCAAAAGTTTGGCAAGACGGACCTGGAGAAAACCGTTTGCATAGGACGCCGACACCACTTCAGGATCAATAGGAGCCGGGAGAAACAGGATACGCTCAAATTGGCCGTACTGGATTTCTGCCAGCCTGTAGGTGGCGTTTTCTATCTTGGGGAATTCCGTGCGATTACCATAAATCCTGACCGCCTTACTGCTGATTTCCAGTTCGAGATTCTCTTTTTTAACCCCGGCCATTTCTGCCAGAATTATGATCTCATCCGGGGTTTCATAGATGTCCATTTGAGGTTTCCAGGTCCTTTCTGAAAGGGTGAACATGGGATTGATCGCTCTGAACATCTCCTCAAAGGTTTTTTCGAACTCAGAACCGGGCCGGTCAACGTCTTTAGTGAATCGAATTTTAATATAGTCCATTTGGGGCTCCTGCATTTTAAATTTGAATTCCCCATTGCGACTCGACTGTCTTCGACCCTGAGCTCAGACCGAAGGGAGCTCGCCGAAGTCTTGCAGCGCAGGATGAATTCAAATAAAAGATAAAATCGTAACACGATTTTAATGCTGATAGCTGTGTTACCCTTACTTCCATCAAACTAGTTAGTGTCCATCCATAAATAACTTGGAGCACTATGTAGTTTCCAATTCATAAATGAGATATTTTTTCGATGAGCAAGGGCGCAAACCCGCGGAGAACGCCGTTCATCGGAAAAATAGCCATTTATGGATGGAAACTAGTTAAATGTCGAAGTAAATTTATCACTATTACAGGAATTTGTAAAGAAAAACCAGCCCGATTGTGTTTTGCCGGCAAATGCCGTATGACACGGACTATGGATAAAACTTCCAACGATGCATTCAAATTGGTTATCGGTTCCCAGTACTTTTTATACTTCGGCGTTATGGGTATTTTTTTGCCCTATTTTAATCTATACTGCTACCATCTCGATTTCAGCGGTTTTCAAATCGGCAGTCTCTCGGCTTTAAGGTCTGTTGTCATGATTTTGTTCGCTCTCATCTGGAGCGTTCTGGCAGACCGCTTTCAAATCCGGAAACCGCTATATATTCTATGCAGTTTTGTCAGTACAGCGATATGGGCTTTGTTCTTTTTTTCCACCGATTTCTGGAGCATGCTGGCCATTACTGTTTTTTACGCTCTTTTTTACGCGCCGATCATATCTTTTCTGGAAGCGTTTACCATGGATGTACTGGGCGAGGAGAAGAAAAGCTACGGTCGGCTCCGGGTGTGGGGCTCTCTGGCCTTTGTCATGACGGTCGTTGTGTTCGGTCGAGTCATCGACTTATACTCCATAGACATAATCATCGGCCTTATTTTTTTAGGTTCTTTGACTCAAGCCGCTATTTCCACCAAAATTCCCGGCATACGGATAAAAAATTATGCATCATTTACCATTAAAGCCAAGGTGCTTGTCAAAAAGCGCGTTATCGTTTTTTTGTTCTGCGCTTTTTTAATGCTTGTAAGCCATGGAACCTATTACGGTTTCTTTTCCATTCATCTTGAAGATATGGGCTACGGCAAAACATTTATCGGCATTGCCTGGGCCCTGGCGACGATCTCCGAAATTCTGGTTATGATCAAATCGGACCGGATATTCAAGCGCTTCTCCATGGAAAATGTTCTGGTCTTTTCGTTCATGGTGGCGGCGCTCAGATGGTTTGCACTTTTTTTTGCAAAATCACCGGCGGCAATCCTGCTCCTGCAGCTTCTGCATGCCTTTAGCTACGGCACGTTTCATGTAGCCAGTATTCTTTACATCGACTCGCTGGCACCGGTTGAGGCCAAAACCTTGGGGCAGGCTGTCAATAACGCCGTAACCTACGGGCTGGGTTTGATGGTTGGTTTTTTTATCAGCGGCCTTTTTTTTGAAAGCCTGGGTTCTTTCATGTTATTTTTTATCAGCGGTTTTATCGCCCTTGGCGGAGGATTGCTGTTTAAAGGCTTCCAGTTGATGGACGCCCGCAGGCCCGTCTGAATTTGTTGATTCGGATATGTTAATAGCGTTTTATCCATTGTTCCAGGCAAAGAGCCGGAGCCGGTTCTTTGTTCCGATATTATCAAATTTTATAGGGATGATACAGTTATTTGGAATAATGGATAAGACAGACATATCGCAGGTTTTTGAGATGGACCATATCTTGAGGGTGTGAAAGGATATCTCAGAAATCATCAGGGTGAAAACGCCGCTTGCTTCACCCTGACTCCTTCCATTTTTGTCGTTTTAACCTGAGGCCCACATTATCGTGACAATTAATGTGTCATTAAAGCTTGATTTGCGACAAATAAAAGGCTATTTTGTCGCATAAAACTTGTTTCACGACAAAAAAATGCCAAAATACATCTCAGAAAAGGATCTATACCCCATCGAAATCCTGCTTGCCGACCGACCTGATGGATGGCGGATTGGGGAAATCGAGAAGGCCTTTGAGAGTCAGGGCCTACCCTTCAATCGCCGTACTTTGCAGCGCCGGTTGGCCCAGCTTGAAAAAGCAGGAAGGATCCTAATTGCCGGTGTGGGACGGGCCACCCGTTATCTACCCATTGTCTCCGCCGAAAAATCGACTGAAGCCGATGGTGGTATCTTCCTTTCCATTAATGCGAAAGAGGTACAAAAGCGGATTTCCCGGCCTTTATCTGCCCGACGACCGGTAAGTTATCAACGGGAATTCATCGACAGTTATAAGCCGAATGTAACCGGGTACCTGCCGCCGGCAATACGTAATCACTTGATGGATAAAGGTCGGCGGGGCGGCATCGGCTATGCTGCAGGGACTTATATTCGGCAAATCCTTGACAGGCTTTTGATTGATCTTTCCTGGGCGTCAAGCCGTCTGGAAGGAAATACCTACTCGCTCCTTGAAACTGAAAGGCTCATCGCATTTGGGGAAGCTGCACCCGGAAAAACACCCTTTGAGACCCAAATGATACTCAATCACAAAGCAGCTATCGAGTTCCTCGTAGATGCGGTAGATGAAATCGGGTTTGATCGGCGAACCATTCTCAATCTTCATGCCCTGCTCTCGGATAACCTGCTGGGTGATCCGTCAGCATCGGGACGACTGCGTGCTATCCCTGTCGGTATCGGAAAGTCTGTCTACGAACCGCTGGCAGTACCGCAACTAATCGATGAAATCTTCCGTCAAATCATAGATACCGCCGCCGCCATATCCGATCCATTCGAACAGGCATTTTTTGTCACAATACACCTGCCCTACCTCCAACCGTTTGAGGACGTCAATAAAAGGGTATCGCGACTGGCGGCGAACATTCCGCTCATTCACCACAACCTGTGCCCGCTGTCCTTCGTGGATGTGCCAGAAGACCTTTATATTCATGGGTTGTTGGGTGTTTACGAACTGAACCGCATTGAGCTTATGAGGGACGTATTTGTATGGACCTATGAACGGTCGTGCGATCGTTATCAAGTGGTGCGGCATGCTTTGGGGGAACCCGATACATTCCGGCTGCGCTACCGGAAAGCCTTGATCGATTGCGTGGGTGAGGCGATCCGTCAGGTTGGCCGGGGGAATGCTATTGATACAGGAGAAGTCCTCTCACACTTAGCCAAGGACCTGGTGCCGGAGAATGACCGTGACCACTTTATCAAGATCGCCAAAGAAGAAATAGCCGCATTGCACGAGGGAAACTTTGCCCGTTACCGACTCCGCCTCGGTGAATTCAAGGACTGGCAAAAACGGAAGACATAGTGGCCACCCGTCAGACATATTGCAGGTTTTACGACCGGCTGATATTTTCATCTTTTTGATGGCTACCCTAGGAATGATCAGGGCGAGATAACCCCTCCTTTGGAGGAGCGAAACCCGGCAATTGTCTTAAGCCGGTCGATGATTAGAGCAGACCTAGCCTGACTGGCGGCATCAGACAGCAAATGACCTGGCAGCGCATCAAGGAAATCCCGTTTTTCCAATAACATAGAACACCGTTCAACCAAGTAATCTTTTAGTTCCTTGCCAGCTTGCTGTACTTCGTATACAACCTCTGACCTCCCATCCAACACGGTTACGATATCCTCCATATCACGGCTCATCAGATAATCATTTTCTCCACGGCTTTCAAAGGCCTCAAGTTTTGTGGCCAGAAAATAGGGGGCCGGCAACAGCCGAATTCGTTTTCCAGATGGGAGAGTAGTCCATTCAGATGCCTCGTATGCGAGAGAGAACCAACGATTCCCAAAACCCAGAATCTTAGAATCGGTAGGCATGACATCCAAGATAACGTCATAGGTTTTCCAACGGCAAATGGGAGCATCTTCACTTGTATCCTCAACGAATCCCAACTGGCGAAGCTGTTCAGACAACCGATGGTATTCGACCAAGGTAGCAACCTCAACAAGCACATCCACATCAATGGTGGCACTTACGGGTGATGCAGCCGGATCGGTTAGTAGT
>DRHF01000436.1 GCA_011049715.1 Desulfobacterales bacterium | reverse complement strand
TTCCCCTAGTCGTCCACCGTGGGCAAACCACCAGTTTATAGTAATCGGTTCTGCCATCACGCTGGCAGGGAAAAAAATTAAAATAAATAGGCTTACAGTCAAAACCAATTTACAATATTTCCTTTCTTTTGTTGATAAACCCCTTCTATAAGATTATGGCGAGGTAAATTTATCGAGGACGCAGATCTAAAATACCAGTTTTAGATCTGAGGAATTTCATAAACCCCAATAATGAGAGGAGGATTGAATTATGAAACCGCGTAAATTAATTTTGACTGTAAGCCTATTTATTTTAATTTTTTTCCCTGCCAGCGTGATGGCAGAACCGATTACTATAAACTGGTGGTTTGCCCACGGTGGACGACTAGGGGAAAAGGTCCAATCCATTGTAGCGAATTTTAACAAATTGCAAAGCAAATATAAGGTGGTGGCCACTTATAAAGGGAACTATCACGACACCATGATGGCAGGCATTGCCGCCTTTCGTTCAAAAACTCCCCCGCACATTCTTCAGGTTTTTGAGGTGGGCACTGCCACAATGATGGCGGCCAAAGGGGCGATCAAGCCGGTCTATGAGGTCATGTCCGAAGCCGGCCAACCCTGGGACCCAAATGTCTATCTTTCCACCGTTATCGGTTACTACACCACCCCGGAAGGGAAGATGCTCTCCATGCCCTTTAACAGCTCCACACCGGTTTTGTATTACAATGTGGACGCATTTAAGAAGGCCGGACTCGATCCCGATAAGCCCCCAAAAACCTGGCCGGAGGTGGCAGAGTATGCCCGGCAAACAATAAAGGCAGGTTACCCGGCGGGATTTTCCACTGCGTGGATTTCCTGGATTCATATGGAAAACTTTAGTGCCTGGCATAATGTTCCCTTCGGAACCAAGGCCAACGGCTTTGAGGGACTGGACACCCAATATGTGTTCAACAGCCCCCTGCACGTGAAACACATCCAGCAGCTGGCCGACTGGCAGAAAGAAAAAATTTTCATCTACGGCGGCCGTCGCAACAAGGGGAACGCCAAATTTTCATCCGGAGAGGTCGCCATGTATACGGAATCTTCAGCCGGGTATGCCGGGTTTAAAAAGACCAGTAAATTCCCCTTCCGCACCAGCATGCTTCCCTACTGGCCGGATGTCGCCGGTGCCCCCCAAAACACGATTATCGGCGGGGCCAGCCTCTGGGTCATGGTGGGTCATTCCAAAGCGGAATACGATGGTGTGGCGACATTTTTCAACTATATCTCCACCCCGGCCGTCCAGGCCGATTGGCACCAGTTTACCGGCTATCTGCCGATTACCACTGATGCCTATTATTTGACCAAAGGCCAAGGGGTGTATGACAAAAAACCGGGCATGGAAACCGCCCTGATACAGATGACGCTCAACAAACCCACGTCAAATTCAAGGGGTTTGCGCTTCGGCAATTTTGTACAGATGCGCGCGGTGATATACGATACGCTGGAAGCCATTTTCGCCGGCAAAACGACCGCTAAAAAAGGGTTGGACGATGCCGTTGCCAAAGGAAACCGACTGTTGCGCAAATTTGAAAAGGCCAACAAGTAAACACCCTCAACACGGCTGGACCCGTTCCTTTTCACGGAAGGGTCCAGCTTTCCTTTGACACTTTGAGGATTATGGCATGGAAAAGCGCGTCGTCTTTCATAACAAAGTCCTCCCGTACGTTCTGGTTGCGCCCCAGATCATCATCACCCTGGTTTTTTTCATCTGGCCCGCCTTTATGGCGCTCTATCAATCGGTACAGCAGGAAGATGCCTTCGGACTCTCCACGGTTTTCGTCGGAGTCGAAAACTTTAAATATATTTTCACGGATCCGATTTATCTCAACTCGATCAAGGTCACGATGGTCTTCAGTCTTTCGGTGGCGGCCATTGCCATGTCGCTTTCGCTGCTGCTGGCCGTGATGGCGGATCGGGCCATTCGCGGTGCCACCGCCTACAAAACTTTTATTATTTGGCCGTACGCCGTTGCGCCGGTGGTGGCGGCGGTGATGTGGTACTTTCTTTTCAACCCGACGGTGGGAATGATTTCTTTCTTTTTAAAGGCTGTCGGGGTCGACTGGAACTTCACGTTGAAGGGTGGGCAGGCCATGCTTCTGGTGATAATCGCCGCAGCCTGGCGTGAAATGTCCTACAATTTTCTTTTTTTTCTGGCCGGGCTGCAGGCCATTCCCAAGCCGTTTATCGAAGCGGCCGCCATAGATGGGGCGTCCCCGTCAAAACGGTTTTGGACCATCAGCCTTCCACTGTTATCGCCGACGGTCTTTTTTTTAATCGTCATGAATATAGTATATGCTTTTTTCGATACTTTCGGGATCATCCACGCCATTACCGAAGGGGGTCCCAGTGAAGCCACCAATATTATGGTGTTTAAGATCTACCACGACTCTTTCGAGGCTCTGGACCTCGGCGGTTCGGCCGCTCAATCGGTGATTCTTATGTTTTTTGTGATTTGCCTGACCGTTGTCCAGTTCCGATACATCGAAAGAAAGGTCCATTATTAAAGGAGCAAATGATGGTTGAGCATCGTCCCTGGCTCACTTTTTTGACCCATGCGACCCTGATTTTGGGGTGCTTGATTATAGCGTTTCCCATCTACACGACCTTTGTGGCTTCCACGCACAGCCTGGATGCGATCACCACCCACTTTCCATTATTACCCGGCCGCCATCTGGTAGAGAATTACCGCCAGGCGCTCACCACCGGGAGTGGAGAAGTCGTGGCCACTGTGGCACGCATGATGATGAACAGCGCCATCATGGCCTTCGGTATCGCCTTTGGAAAGATCTTGATTTCGCTGCTGGCGGCCTTTGCCATAGTGTATTTCCGCTTCCGCTTGCGGATGTTCTTTTTCTGGATGATTTTTATCACCTTGATGTTGCCGGTGGAGGTTCGAATTCTGCCGACGTATAAGGTGGTGGCGGATTTGAAAATGCTGAATACTTATTCCGGATTGATTTTTCCGCTCATTGCGTCGGCCACGGCCACGTTCCTGTTCCGCCAGTTTTTTATGACGGTTCCGGATGAATTGTGCGAGGCGGTGCGAGTCGATGGCGGGGGACCGCTCCGGTTTTTCTTCGATATCTTATTGCCCATGTCACGCACCTCCATCGCCGCCCTGTTTGTGATCCTCTTTATATATGGGTGGAATCAGTACCTCTGGCCATTGTTGATTACATCGGACGAGAGCCATTATACGCTGCTGATTGGTATCAAGCGAATGCTGGATGTGGGCGAGGGTCAGGCCGATTGGCATATCATCATGGCTGCCACCATGCTGGCCATGATCCCGCCGGTATTTGTGGTGATATTGATGCAGAAGCAATTTGTGAAGGGGATGATCGAAACCGAAAAATAGGAGTATTGCCATGGCGGACGTTAGCCTGAAGGATATATATAAATCATTTTATAAAAATGAAGTCATTCACGGGATCAGCTGTGATATTCATGACGGTGAGTTCATCGTTATCTTGGGTCCTTCCGGATGTGGTAAATCGACGGTACTGCGCATGATTGCCGGGCTGGAAGTCATCACCCAAGGAGAAATTGCAATTGACGGAAAGATCGTGAACAAGTTAGAACCGGCTGATCGCGATATTGCCATGGTTTTTCAGAACTATGCGCTCTATCCGCACATGAATGTGTTTAAAAATATGGCATATGGTCTCAAGATTCGGAAGATGCCAAAAGCCGAAATTGAGAAACGGGTTCAGAATGCGGCCAAGATTCTTGAACTCAGCGACTTCCTCGATCGCAAACCCAGAGAACTTTCAGGCGGTCAGCGCCAGCGTGTGGCAATGGGCCGATGCATTGTCCGTGAACCCAAAGTGTTTCTATTCGATGAACCCCTGAGCAACCTTGATACCAAACTCCGTGTTCAGATGCGTCTGGAACTCCGAAATCTTCACGAAGAATTGGGCATCACCAGTATTTTTGTCACCCATGATCAGGTAGAGGCCATGACCCTCGGCGATCGGCTGATTGTCATGAACGACGGTTATACCGAACAGATCGGTACCCCGCTTGAAGTATACGAACGTCCTGACACCCGTTTTGTGGCCGGCTTTATCGGTTCACCGGCCATGAATTTTTTCAGCGTCCGGTTGAGCGCAGATGGTGATCGGGTTGAACTCTCCCGCACGGACAGCCTTCCGCTTCCCAATGTAAGCTTGTCCGAATTTGCCGGAAAAGAAATCATTTTGGGCATTCGGCCCGAGCATTTTGAAATTGCCAAAGAAGGTTCGGGTTCAATGCAGATAAAAGTGGATCATGTGGAGAACCTCGGCGCCGATACGCTGGTGCACGGACATGTTGGGGAAGACAATACATTTTTAACCCTTCGTCTTCCCGATATCCATCATTTCAAAAAAGGTACTGTTCTGCCGCTGTTGATCCCACCCGAAAAGCTGCATCTGTTTGATAAGAAAAGCGGAAATCGTATTGAGGATTAAAATACCGGATACTTCGCAACCCCCATCACGGTAATTACCTCTATGTTTAAAATTTTAGCTCGAAAAAAGCGGATGATATAAGATAAAATTAAAAAGAGTTTTTCAGTTATTTTAAAACATATGGATATGGGTTCAAAAGAAACACAGGTATTGATTATCGGAGGTGGAGCAACCGGTACCGGTCTTGCCCGTGACCTTGCTATGCGGGGTGTTCGGTGCATCCTGGTGGAGCAAAAAGACATCAATGCAGGCGCATCCGGCGCCAATCATGGCCTTTTACACAGTGGCGGCCGTTATGTTTCCTCAGATCCGGGGAGCGCGAAAGAATGCCGGCTGGAAGCGGAGCTCTTAAAGGAACTGGCTCCACACTGTATCGAAGACACAGGCGGTCTGTTTGTAGCGGTTGAAGGCGACGATGAACAATATGTGGCGGATTTTCCCCATCTGTGCAGCCAATCGGATATCCCGGTAAAAGAATTGAGCGTTCAGGATGCAAGGGAAATGGAACCTGTGCTTTCTGAAAAATTAATAGCGGCTTTTATGGCCGAAGACGCCTCCATCGATCCGTTTAAACTCTCGATGGAAAATATTTTGCAGGCCCAGCATCTGGGGTCCACATTACATTGTTTCACGAAAGTGGTCGGTTTTGACAAAGGCAGCCATCGGATCCAGGCCACTCGTTTGTTAAACATGCTCACCGGTGAAGAATTCACCATCGGAGCAGAACAGGTGGTGAATGCAACCGGTGCCTGGGCCGGCGTTATTGCGGATTTAGCCGGTGTCACGATCCCGATAGTCTTTTCCAAAGGGAGTCTGTTGATCACCCACAACCGGATCTCCGACCGTGTGATAAACCGGCTGCGGCCATCCTCAAACGCCGATATTCTGGTCCCGGGTGGAACGGTATCCATTCTCGGGACAACCTCCGTCAGGATAGATTCGCTGGACCGAATTCACCCTACAATCGAAGAGGTGGACGCCATTGTGGAAGAGGCCGCGGCAATGATACCAGTGTTGGAGGAGAGTCGTTATATCAGAGCATATGCCGGGGTCCGGCCTCTGGTCGGATCGAAGTCTTCCGGTGACGATCGAAGTGTCAGTCGGGGGTTTGCCCTTCTGGATCATGCCGAAGACGGCGTGGAAAATTTTACCACCATCACCGGTGGAAAACTCACCACCTATCGCTACATGGCGGAGAAGACGGCGGATATGGTCTGTGGCAAGCTGGGTGTCTCCAAACCCTGCCTGACCCGAACCGAACCGCTCCCCACTACCCAGGCCGGTCAATGGACGGAGGCGGGACTGGCGCCAAAACTCTGGTTGGCGCACCACGATCCTGAAGACATCCTCCTTTGCGAATGCGAAATGGTTCCCAAAAGTGTTGTGGACGAGATCATCGCCTCCATTCACGAACAAAATGGCCGGTCTGATCTCAATGCGATTGGGCTCCGGAGTCGAATCGGCAAAGGGGCGTGTCAGGGCACCTTTTGCGGACCCAGGGTGACCAGCTATCTGTACGACCAAAACCAAGTGCATCCAGATCAGTGCCTCCATCATCTCAGAGAATTTCTTGCAGGCCGATGGAAAGGACAACATCCCATCCTCTGGGACCGACAGCTCATACAATCGGAACTTTTGGAAGCCATGCATTGTGGATTTTTTGGCCTGGAATTGGAGAACCAACCTTAATACATGCACGAATCTGAATCGATTTCATATGATCTTGCCGTCATCGGTACCGGTATGGCCGGTATGGCTGCCGGATTGTTTGCCGCCAACAGGGGGCTGTCCATTGTCCAGATCGGCGGTACCAAGGAGATCATTTTTGCCAGTGGACTGTTCGATTTAATGGGCGTTCATCCAGTAGAAACAGGGCATTTGTGGCAAGATCCCTGGGCAGCCATCGATGCCCTTGTCCGGGATTTGCCAAGCCATCCCTATGCCCGTATGAAAAAAGAGGACATTCAAGCGGCTTTTGACGAAATTCTTTCCTCTTTTCAAGAGGCGGATCTTAATTATTGCAGGCATCGGAACCGCAATGCAAACTTGTTGACTCCGATGGGAACCATCAAGACGACCTACTGTGTCCCCAAAAGCATGTGGAACGGTGTAAGGGCCCTGGAAGAAAAGAGCTCCTGTTTACTCATCGACATCCGTGGCCTGAAAGGGTTTAGCGGCGGGCTCATCAAAGATGTGGGAAAAGACCGTTGGCCGGATCTATCTCACCATCGCATCGTATTTCCCGGAACCGAGCACCTGACTGAAGTCTATGCGGAACACCTGGCCAATGCTTTGATATTATCGCAAAACAGGGAAAAACTGGCCCAGGTCGTGCGGCCCCTTGTCAAGGATGTCCGGGCAGTGGGCATGCCCGCGATTTTAGGGCTCTACAGACCCGATGAAGTGATTGCCGATTTAGAAAGAATGATCGGGACGGCGGTATTTGAAATTCCCACCATGCCGCCTTCGGTTTCCGGTCTCAGGCTCAAAGAAGCCTTTGAACGTCAGCTTCGTTCCAAAGGGGTTCGATATTTTTCACGAAAAAAAGTATTGGAGGCCAATTCAGGGATTGACGATGATTTTGAACTCGGCATCGGGAGCACAGCGGTTGAAAGAAGGGTGAAATCAAAGGGGGTCATTCTGGCCAGCGGCCGATTTTTAGGCGGGGGGTTGCATGCTGACAGAAGTCATATCCGGGAGACGGTTTTCGATTTGTATGTCCGGCAACCTGAAAAGAGAACGAAATGGCACCACGAAAATTTTTTGCACCCCGGAGGACACCCGATAAACTGCGCAGGCGTGGAAACCGATGACGAATTTCGACCGTTGGGGAAAAATGGCCGCCCCGCTTTTGATAGGCTCTTTGCTGCCGGATCGATTCTGGCCCATCAGGATTGGAAACGACAGAAATGCGGCGCCGGGCTTGCCATCGCCACCGCCTATGCTGCTGTAAATGCCTTTGTGCGGCATTGTCATTGACGTTTTACCTGGGTTAAAGGGAGGCGTAACAGCAACCCATTTTCCAATTGAAAAGGAATTTATATGATAGATAAACTGATCGAAGATATGGAGCTTGCAATCCGATCGATAAGAAAATGGCCTGGAAAAAAAATTCAATTATTTCACCACAATGATTCCGATGGGCTCTGTTCCGGGGCCATCCTTCAAAAGGCTTTTGAAAGAGCAGGATATGATGTTAATCGTTTTAGCCTGGAAAAACCGTATCCGGCTGTTCTTAAAAAAATCTATGAGCAGGATGGAAGGGTTCTTGTCTTTGCAGATTTTGCAGGCAGGATCGCTCCGATGATTTCCGATTTTAATCAGGGAAGGAATTTGACTTTGATTCTTGATCATCATGTGGCTGAAGCTTCAACTGATCCTAACGTTTTTAATCTGGACCCGGAACTCTATGGTCTGAAGGGCGATCGTGATATTACCGCTTCGACCACCTGTTATTTTTTTGGTTTGGCCATGGATCCGGTCAATCGGGACATGGCGCATATTGCGGCGATCGGAGCGGTGGGGGATAAATTTTTTGAAAATGGACGGCTGGTTAGCCAAAACCGTGAAGTGGTTATGGAAGCCGTCAAACAGGATAGGATCGAGATCAGAGAACACGAAACCGGAGAGGATTATTATTTAATATCCGAAGGCGGTCCGTTGCCGTGTGATCAGCTGGGTGACTATCTGGACACCCTGGGTGCGGCCGGGTTTTATCAAAACGGTCCGGATATCGGTATCAAAGTCTGTCATGAAGGCATATCGCCGGCATCCGATCGGATGGTTGAAGAATTAAGGGTGATACAGATCAAGGCGTTTGATGAAGAAATCAAAAGGATACGAAACGGCGGATTGAAAAAGACACGACGCATTCAGTGGTTTCACGTAAAAAATCGATTTTCACCGATGGGGGTGAAAATGGTCGGTGCATTCTGTGACAACATCAAGAACACCGATGATTTCGATCCCCACCGTTACATTGCGGGATTCCAGATCATACCGAACGAGATTCCTGGGTTTGGACCGATCCCGATGGACGAGGTAAAAATTTCCATGCGGGTTTCCGTCTCCATGGAAGAGAAAATCAGATCTGGAAAAACAATGGCGCTTAACATACTGCTCCCTGAAGCGACAGCAAGGGTCGGGGGATTTTCTGATGCCTGTCACAGCCTGACCGCTGCGACAACGGTCGCCATCGGCAAAGAAGTTGCACTGATCGACGAGATGGAAAAAATATTGACCCTTTGACCAGTTATAAAAATTGAGAATTTGAAAAGGAGAACAATATGGGTACTGGAACAGCGTTTGGAAAAACCATACTGATCGGGGATCAATTTGTTTTGCGGGAAGTCCCGGCAATAGTGGGCGCCCTTCCCTTCGTCACCGAGGCGACCGTCGAACGAATTGAAGGCGAAGGGTGGATTCTGGAAGACAACCGTAAAGAGGTCCCTGGTTATAAAAAGAAAAAAGAAAACCAGCAAGTCGATTCTATTAATCGGATATTGGAAGTGATGAAGATCGATATCAAAAAAATCCCGATTAAGATCATTTATAGCGGCTCTCTCCTTGCCGGAAGCGGTGTGGGCGCCAGCGCTGCCAGTTGTGTTTCCTTGGCCCGGGCATTGAATGATGAATTCGACCTGGAATATTCTATTGAACAGATCAATCATGTGGGCTGGGAAGGCGAATTTGCCTATCATGGAACCCCAAGCGGTGTTGACAACACGGCGTCCACTTATGGGGGGTTGTTGCTCTATCAAATTAAAGAAAAGAAAAAAATGTTCAAACAGATAAATATCAGAGAACCTCTACGGGTTGTGTTAGCGAACAGCGGCATCACCGCAGATACTTCTAAACTGGATATTTACGTAGAAAGAGAGAAAGAGCGGGATCCTGCCGGATTTCTGTCCCGGCTGGATACCATTCGGGGGCAGGTCAATGAAATGAAAAAGGCGGTGGAGGCATACGACCTTGAAACAGTGGGCCGGATTATGACCGCCAACCACCAGATGCTTATCGAAATGGAATTATCCCACGAAAAATTGGTTTATTTATGTGAAAAAGCCATCGGTATGGGCGCATTGGGGGCCAAGTTGACCGGTGGTGGACGGGGCGGATATATGGTGGCACTTACACCTAACGAGGGGCTTCAAAATGAAATCGCCACCGCATTTGAGCAAGAAGGGTTTAAGGTGATTACGGCGATGATCGGCCAAAGCTGATCTTCCTAAGAGTATCTTTTGTCATTAATCTCTTTTACCTTTTCCATTGCAAGTAAAATATTCCGATGAAATATATTATAAGGAATACCCGTATTGAGATAACCAAACTTTTCCCTGTATTCTTCTTCGGGCAGTTTGAGCAAATTAGTAAGGAATATTTCCCTTGCCATCACGTCCCGGCTCCCATTTGTACTCCATATGTCTAGCAGTTTGAATAGCTATGTCAGTTCCAAGTAAGCGACTCACAATATGAAAGGACATATCGATACCGGCAGAAATGCCCGCGGAAAGGACAAACTTTCCGTTGTCGACAAAGCGTTCGCCCTGAAGGATTTCCGTTGAAGGTGACAACTCCCGCAGCAAATCGATGCCGGCACGATGAGTGGTTGCCTTCAAATTCGTCAGTAATCCGGCCTTGGCAAGAAGCAATGCTCCAGTGCAAACTGAAAGTACGAGATCTGACCTTTCTGCTCGTCTTCTAATCCATTCAACGAGAGAGGTATTATGAATTTCTTTCCGGGTTCCCAGTCCACCAGGGGTTAAAAATATGTCAAACTCCGGAGCAGAATCGAGTGTATGGGTTGGTTTCACCCTTAAGCCATTCCGAGCTGTAATCGTCCGATTCTCAGCAACCGTAATGACTTCAAACAACTTCTCCTCATCCTTACAGGTCACAGAGAATACTTCGAAGGGCCCACAAAAATCGAGAACTTCAACCTCATCGAAAAGGAGTATTCCTACGGTAAGAGGGTAGCGGTTTTTATCGTTCATTGATTAACGCTCAATTAAGATGATCAACGTTGGACGGTATAACATTGATATTGATTAAACCTCCATTTTACATTCCCGGAAAGGAGGATTTTATGAATGATTTTCATTACTATTTAGTATCTAAACATTTTACATCAAAAAAGGAAAGCCATTTCTATGCTGTATGGGTTAAAAACCTATATGAATTTAGCGGGAAAAAGCCAGATTCAGATGTCAAACAGGATGGAATTAATTTTTATATTATAAAGGGCGGTTTAAAAGTGTGACGGTATTGCGGCGGTTGAAACATGTGACACCCTAAATTAACCTTCTCCATAAAACGGTACTAGCGGTCAAATAAGATTACCATAAATACAACGATGATCTATACTCATGGGGCGGCTAAAAACAAGATGGGAAAAAAGCCCGCTTGAACAGCTATAACTAAATCGTTCTGGGCTCTGGAGGCCTTGTCATGTGATCAAATATCAGATGGATTCATATATTGTGGTATTCGCCTTTTTAGGATCGAAGGGCATTTTGCAGATATCTGGTACCTTTCCTAGCGGTAGATGTAGGGGAGGCGAGCGAGCCCGTAGGGTGTAGCTCGTGGAGCCTCCCCTACTCTCCATACATATCTAAGTTTTTTCATCCTCCAGAAAACCTGACATATCTAATAAGCGTTTTATCAATAGTCCCGCCAAACAAAAGGCCAAAGCATTCGTCAAAGCTTTGGCCTAAGTTAACCTTACAAGCTGATATAATTGGTAGCGGGATTGTTGATAAAACGAGGATGTGTGAAGCCGCCAACCATTCTAGCACAGAAATTGCTATATGGGTAAAGTATTCGCTTTCTTTTTTTCATAATAATTACAATAACAAATATTACATAATCCCGTAAAAAAATAAAGACGAAATTCTTCATTCTGAAGGATAATTTTAGCCAAAATAACCAAAAAAGGAAATAAAACCTATAGTTCAAGAACTTTGGAAAACTGTGCATTAACTACCGCGAAGCGGTTTCGTACATCCATTCTTTATCACGACTCAGCGTGTTGTCAGATCAAGTTGTATCTTAAATTTGAAAAATAAAAGACTGAACCTTGATCATTGCAAAGAAATAGATTGCTATTTTCCGGTTAGGCTTCTCATATCCCATAGTCACTTAATTGTTCGATAGGGGTTTTAATGCCAGAAAAACTTGATCCAGAGGAACTGGTCAGCTTCAAAGAGGATGTTCTTATCAACATCGTGCAGCAGTAGCTGAAACGCCGGTATTGTCCTGCTTTTTAGACCCGGCAGGACAGATGAAATCTTATCGGTTCCTGCTTTGGCCAGCCGAACCGCCGGATACGCGACCCGTTCGTCCGGTGGTGTGGGCGGGGCGCTCAGCGATGGGCGCCCCTATCCCTATGAAAGGTTTTTTATTTCTTTATCTTAACAATATGATATGGTCGCGTTAAGGCGCTTGTTGTTATGCTCGCCGACCCCGGTTGTTCTGCTTGGAGTGTTATTTTAAAAGGCCTATTCTCAAGAGCTGTATCAATTGTAATTTCTTTTATTTCAAGCGTATATCCACCGCTACTCCTTATTTCGTCGATAGCTATAACAATGAAATATTTTTGAAAATCGATTTCAGG
>DRHF01000435.1 GCA_011049715.1 Desulfobacterales bacterium | reverse complement strand
CAGCTAGCGACAAGCCGTATTCGTTGACCAGTTTCAATGCGATCGCTCTTCTCAGTTTCGGCAAAGGGGGGCGGCGACTGCCGGATTGAAGCATGGCAACCGGTACCTTTTCATTTTTGCACTGTATGTCTATCTCTTCCTTGATTCTTTTTTGCAGCTCCATGCGAGCCAACTGATATTTTATCTTTTCTTCGGCATGCTGGATCACCTCTGATACAAACTCTCCGCTGCCAAGTATCGTTATCAACAATCTTGCGCCTTTCAATACCCCGGACAATTAAATGATGCAATGTCCCGGGGAGCCTGCCCGCCATCGCGAGCTCAGGCGAGGCGGGCGGGCATCCAGCCTTAGCCCTCGCGGCATATCAGCCCCCTTACTTTGGCCCTGCTGTTTATCCCTCTTTTCTTTTTTATCACCTATCCATTCAAACCTGTTCTTTCTACTCATTTATAAACCGGTTGGTATACTTTGTCAACAACGTCCCTTATTTCCCGCTACATGATTCGTATAGATTTATTGTTTAAGCTATCGGCGAACCAGAGGAGTTTTATACGGACAAAAAACCAGGGTTTCGCGTCTTATGCGGTCTTTTTTAGCAACATGAGGATTGCAAAGAAATGTTTTATTCTTTGCAAAGCATATATTCCATTCCTATTTCTGGCAACTGACTAAATCGTTATATCTAAAAAACTACTCTATGGGTTTCCTATGTATGCTGCAGTTTATTTAATCTTATTGAAGCAAGATAAAGTTTTACTCTTACAGAGGCGTCATAGTGGATTTAAAGATGGAAATTACAGTTTACCTACTGGACACTTAGAAAAAGGAGAAAATGTCGGATTTTATTTCTGGTAAAAAAAAACGCTTGACAAAATGAACAAAAATAGATGATTCTTTTCTTGTTAATGTGTTTAATAGATTTCATCATTTGTGTCTCGTTTTCGGGGAGTTGATCCTTACCCTGACGGTACAACCCATGATAGTGAAGATGCCATACAATAAGTTTTATGATATGCTAGGAGGTTTTCAGGTCGTTTTCCACTATTTTTTCTCATTCCAAGCATTTAATATTATACTTTATGGAGGTGCGAATCATGTTGAAGAAACAAGGTAAAATAATAATTTTGATAGCAGCGATCATAGCATTTAGTGGTTTTGGAACAGCCCTTGCGGATGAAAATTTCCCCACATGGATTTCTACAGAGAATTTTGTACCTCCAAAAGGTGCTGAAACGGTTTCTGAAAAGTTCAGTGGAAAGTTGAGTTTTACCACCACCGAAATGAATATGAAGACAACCCCTGAAGGAAAGCTGGTCCGTTATCCTTGGGCCTGGTGGGGCATATTTGACTTTATCGCGAAGCAAGATCCGAAAGGAGCTGTTCCGTTGTTTAAACTGGATGCAAAACTCTTTCCAGGGCTTGAAGTTGAATTTTTTACTACTGAGAATGGTGACCTGGTCCCGGTGCAGCGCGGTATCATTCGAAAACCAATTAAAGATCGTACCGAAAGTTTTTGGGAGCTAATCGTAGGGCCGGGTAAGGTCTGGAAAGTAGCTGACAAAGTGGAAAAATGGAAAGGATGGAATAAGGCTGCCTTTCCTTTTTCTCTTGTCCAGTCACAAGAAGGAGAAGCTTTGTTGGGCCTCGGTTTCTTTTATTACAAAGGTAAAAAGGTTTCCAAACTGTTTTTTCAGGTCAGTAATGATACTGCCGGGGGATTTATCTTTTGGGATGATGAGTGGAACGTGACAGGATGGGGAGAAGCAGAAATCGCCTTTGCTGCGGGTACTATTAAAAATGAATCTGCTTTACAGAAAGCTTTTAAAAAAGAAGTCGCCAATCGCCTTCCAATGAAACCTTTGCCTGAACTGGGATCAGATGTCTTAGGGGTAGGTGGTGATGTAGATCAAAACAATGTTCTGACGATGGCAATGGTTAAGGACAACGTCATCTATTACTCTCCGATCAAAACTCCCTTCGGCGAATACCCTTATCCTGACGGTATGAGAGTCGGTGTCTGGTCAATGTCAAAATCATTAGTCCCTGGAATGGCAGCTCTTCGCTTGGCAGAAAAGTACGGGACGGATTTCTTGGATACAAAAATAGTTGATTATTTTGAAGAGAATGTGGAATTCAAATATATCGATGATGCTTCCAAAGCTCGCTGGAAAATGGTTACCATAGGTCATGCTTTACATATGGCTACGGGAATGGGACCAGTCGACTATGACAAAAACTGGGCAATGGAGAGTGTGAATACTTATCAGTGGAGCTACAGTTATCATCTTGCCGATCAGATCCGATATTATTTCAACCAAAAACCGAATCCGGAAGTAGACGGACCAGGAAAAAAATTCGCTTATATTGATCAGGATATGTGGGCGGCTACTCTTGCAATGGAGCGTTTTTTGAAGAAAAAGGAAGGCCCCAATGCGACTATCCTGAATATGTTGATTGAAGAAGTGTATAAACCCATTGGTGTTGATCACTTTGCGCTGGGCACCGGCTATACAAAGACGAACGAACCGGGATTTCCTTATTCTGCCTGGGGTGTATTGCCCACAATTGATTATCTGGCGAAAACCGGCAGACTTATAGCAAATAAAGGAATGACAGAAGACGGAAAGTCTATTCTGAAAAAAGAATTGATTGAGGATTTTTTCACTAATTCTGAGTACCAGCTGGCTTTTTGGAAAAACACCTTTGAAAATAAAGATAAGAAGAAGTTTTTCATTCCTAGGATGAGTGGAGCCGGTGGAAACTACGTGTTTCCCATGCCGAATGGTCTTGTTGGTATTGTTCTTGGGTATAATTCCTATAGCTTTAAATGGTCCCTTGAACAGCGGATGACAATGATTGAAGCTGCCAATAAAATTAAACCATTTAAATAAGAGACCGTTGTTCTGAGAATGGGGTTAGATTTTGAAGTTTGATTTTCATGATACATGTATGAAATGGAAACATGATCTGCCCCCTAGGTGTGTTAAAAAATATGGTTCTTCTCCAATTTAGTTGAAGAAATAATTTATAAGCGCCCCGGTGAAATGGGACCTGGCCGCTTATAAAAGAGCCCTGTATGGAATAAACACACCCCGGCAGCAACCTACAGTCCAGCTTCAGCGCGATTCCTTCGATGATGCAGCAATGAAAAAAGGCAAGGTTTTAACTTTGCCTTTTTTATTGCTGCATCCATCAAATGTTAGATGATAACCTCCAAACCTTTGCGGATCCTGCTGGTTCCGTCTGGTTTGGGATGCAAAAAACTATTCCATGATTGCCTGATAAATCAGTGTTTTTATTATGTACCGGTATCGCAAGCGATGGGCCGGTTCAGACACCATCAAAACCGCTATAAGGTCCTCTTTGGGATCGACCCAGAAAACGGTTCCGGCATAACCGCCCTTGTAGAATTCGCCGACATTTCCCAGGAAGTGAGATCGTCCTGCGTCGACACGGGCATAAAAGCCAAAGCCGCCGCCATAACCGACTCCGGGAGTGTAACCGCGAACAGCCAGGCTGCCCAGGGCGCCCAAATGATCCGAGGTGATGTATGCCACGGTCCGGGAGCCCAGTAGACGCTTACCGTCAAGTTCTCCGCCGTTAAGGAGCATCTGAGAAAAACGTGCAAAATCCATGGCCGTTGATACTGTGCCGCCACCACCAGAAAACCTTATTGCCGGTTTGGCAAAATCCAGGTACAAAAAGGTTTTTGGATTCATGTAAACCAACCGGTTCAGGTCTGATTCGCTGATATTGAAACCGGTATCGGGCATTCCCAAAGGTTCGAAAATTAGCTCTTTAAGGAGCTTATCCAACGGCATACCGGAAACAACTTCCAGCACTCGACCCATAACATCAAACGAACGGCTGTACATATATTTGGTCCCCGGGTGAAATTGCAGGGGCAATTTCGCCAACTCATCAGCTTGTTCTGCGATGGTCCAGTCTTTTTTAAGACCCACTCCATAGTACTCTTTTTGAAAGGGTTTTGGGACAGACCATCCATAGGCAATGCCGGACGTGTGTGTGAGAAGATGATGAAGGGTCATGGTTCTTTCGGGTTTTACAGTGGTGCGTGTCATTTCCCCCGCATCGTCTTTCCCATACACAGCTACTTCCACGTCTTTGAATGCCGGGATGTATTTGGCGACAGGCTCATTAAGCACGATCTTACCCTCTTCCAACAATATCGCCGCCGCCACGCCAACGAAGGGTTTGGTCATGGAATAGACGCGAAATATGGAATCCTTTTCCATCGGCAACCCCTTTTCTTTGTCTCGCATGCCGAAGCTCTTAAAGTAAGCGATTTTACCCCCGCGAGCAACCAGGACCACGGCACCGGGAATTGTCCCTTTTTCAATGTCTGCCTTTAATAAGGTATCAATTTGGTTCAGGCGTTCGGATGAAAGACCGATGGCTTCGGGTACAACCATCGGCAAACCCTGTGCTAAAGCGGCAGAAGCAATGCAGGTGGAGATGAATAACGTTGTTAAAAATAACCATTTTTTGTTTTGTACGACTTTTCCGATTTTCATGGTACCTCCTCATTTCTGTTAATGGGTTAATGGGTGATCTGTCTAAATTTCGACAACTCGCTCCAAATGTAAAACCGTTGGGTCGAGTTTGTCAATCCTCAATCTTTACATGATTTACCCTCTTTTGGCTAATAGGTTTGACAAGGGGGGAATCCTGGGGTAAACCCATGATAACCATTTCACATTTGCAAGAAATTCATTTAATTCGATTGGCTGATATTTGATTTTCAGGCCACCTGTACAGATTAATGATGACGTCATCTCGTATTTCCCCCATTATCTACTGTCTACACCCCTGACACCTAAAAAAATCAAAATGTTGGTGAATTTATCAGGAATGCATATGAGATCGGAAAAAAACTTAATCATTAAACCATATTCTTTTTAAAATAATGAGCTATACGAAAATACATATACAAATAATTATCGTAGTTATACTCCTTGGAATAGTGATAATTTTTGCCTCAAAAATTAAACTCATGAACGAAGTTAGCGAGTTACGAAAAACAATTAACGCGTTGCAATCAAAAAATAAATCAACTTCAGAGATTATTATAGCTGAAGTTTCTGCTTATACTAGCCGTAAAATAGAAACCGATGATACGCCCTGCATTAATGCCTGGGGTGACAACATCTGCAATATACATGAGGCAGGGATCGGAATAGTCGCTTGTCCATCAAGATTTAATCGTCTTGATTTAATAGAAATTAACGGTGAACAATTTCGCTGTCTTGATCGAATGAATATCAGATACAGAAATGGTAATTACTTTGATATTTATTTTGGAATGGATTTAGAAGGAGCTAAAAAATTTGGCCGACAAACTAAACAAATCAAAATTTATAATCAAAGTTAAAATTCACAAACCAATTTATCCTACCTATGTCTATATCAAAGATTTTAGGTTACTAATGAGTGCGTTATTATTTAGACATCCGTTGCCATTTACCTATGGATTTATCTGCAAAGCCGGGCAGGGTTTTTAATCGGTAGCCGGGTCACTGTTTGAAGGTCTTAGCGGGCGTTTAGCCGGAACCTTCCGAGGCCTTGCTTTCAAGCGTCTTAAGACGAATGACCCGGTTATTATATTTACAGACCGGCCGAGTTCCGGTTTTACACCCGCTTTGACCTGAGTTTGAGCCGCCGACCGATTCAATATCCTGCTCGGCGCTCGGGTCTGAATATATATGTCCTCATTAGTAACCCCTCTTGTCGTAGACTTTAAACCAGGGGATTTTAACATGGACGCACGGTCCGGGTTGTTAGAAGTTGGGCTCCGTCAGAATGTCTAACCGGTATTTAATGGTGTAACGGGCCAGGATTTCTTTGACCTCTTCTTTGATTTTATCCTTGGAACCCTGCGGCGCGGGCTTGATGGTGAGGGTTGCCAAAGAACCGTGGATTTTATCTTCGGCCACCGTGACTTTCACGGACTCTGCCAGATCACCTAGCACCTCAAGTTCGGTCTGATAGACTTTTTTAATCGACTCCCAACGAAGCGCGGGTTTAAATATCTTCCCGATAGGGGTCAACGGCATCTGCTCAACGACAAAGACCTCTTTGGGTATGGCAGCTTTTTCGCCGATTTCCCGCTTTAAATATTCGAGGATCTGATCCGGTGTCAGGCCGGCGTTTTCTTGAAGTTGCACATAAGCAACGGGGATTTCCCCTGCATGGGGATCTGGTTGCCCAACAGCGGCTGCCACCTGTATTCCGGGTAGTCGATACAGAAAATCCTCGATAGCTGCCGGGTCAATATTGTGCCCGCCACGAATGATGAGCTCTTTTTTACGCCCGGTCAGCCAGAAGTATCCGTCTGCATCCTGCCGGCCCAGGTCTCCGGTGTTAAACCAGTCCTTCTTGGGCCAGATACCCACGTTATGGGCTTCATCCAGATAGCCGTTAAACACACTCGGCCCCTTAATGCATATCGCTCCGATTTCATCGGTTTCGGCTTCCCGTACAAACCGGCCCCCATCATCCACGATAAAGACGGCCATTTCGTGGTACGGAAGGCGGAGACCAATGGAGCCTACTTTCCGCTCACCGTGCGAAGGATTTATGGAAGAGACACAGGTCCCCTCCGTTAGTCCATAGCCCTCCAAAATTTTCATGCCGCTGTGGGCTTCAAATCGCTTGAAGAGTTCAACCGAAAGGGGGGCGGCCCCGCAGCCGGCGTAACGGAGCGAAGAGATGTCTTCATTTCCTGTGGGAATGTCCAGTAGCATGGAAAGGACTGTGGGAACGGACGAAAACGATACGGCCCGGTAATGTTCCACAATTTTAAAAAAATTTTGCATAACCGAGGGGTCCCGATAGCCGATGGGAGAAAGGAGGACCACATGGGCGCCCAGAGAAAAGGGAAATGAACCGGTCACCATGGCCCCGTTAACATGGAATAACGGCAGACCGCACATGGTGGTCTCCCCAATGTCGAGCTCAATAACTGTTCCGGTCATAAAGGCCATAACAGCCTCGTTGAAATGGGTGTGGGGGGCCAACTTTGGGGTCCCTGTGGTTCCCCCGGTATGATACATGGAGGCAATATCCTGGGGCTCGATCACCCGGGCTGAGTCAAGCGTATCACCTCTGTATTGACCGATGATCTCTTCGTACCCGTAAATTCCTTCCTTTTCATCACCCGGTCCCATGACTCGGATGATCGCCTCGAGCCCGGGCAGATCATGGCGGATAGCGGAAACCTTCTCCCAAATGCCCGAGCCGGGT
>DRHF01000434.1 GCA_011049715.1 Desulfobacterales bacterium | reverse complement strand
GGCCAGTGCGCCTGTTTTCCGCCAAACTGGCGGGAAACGGGCAAAAAACACACAGATGACGGGAGAATAGTGTCTGAATTTTCGAATTTTTGCCGGATCAAACTGATGCTGGCGAACATCGGCGGTTATTCAGACCTTCCCTAGACTATTGCAAGCAACCCATTGCAATTCAGTAATCCGCTATTGATGCCTTTTTATAAAAGAGAGGTTGATTAAGCGACAAAAATATTGATTGAGATATGTAAGAAAACCGTTGTGCTTTAGTTTTTAGGATTCTTAAGCTTCAGAAGTCAAAAATTAAGGTAACAAATGTGGAGAAATAGGTCGGATTATATTAATTTAAACGAGTCGGGCTCAAAAAAAGTAAAAAGTAAGTTTTTGTGTTTTATTTATAGAGGGTGCGTCTGAGTAGAGCTTGATGTCGACGCGTGAAGTGTGTTTAGGAAAGTTAAAATAGTGTTTATATGGCACAAGAAAGGGAATTTATGAGTGTTTCACAAAATTTAGAAAATAGGCATGCGTATCATTTTACTCATTTTCAGAACCTTGATTCCATTATCGATAATGAGATTTTAAGCACTAACCTAAAAATCAGTAAAGGGGTTGAACATAAAAATATTGCCGAGAAGGGAATTCAGTCAAGAAGGAGTGCAATGTTAGTGCCGTGCGCGCAGGATAAACGCGTTCATGATTATGTGCCTTTCTATTTTTCCAAAAAAACCTCTATGCAGTTAGGGGTAATAAACAAAAAGAATGTCGACCAAGCCTATCTTATTTATTTTTTAATACCCGTGAGCGTCATCGAAAAAATTGACGGAACTGTTTTTTCAGATGCTTCAGCGAACACTGAAGTACCACCCAATTTTCACAATTTTTCCCAAGTGGAGGAGTTAGAGAATCTGAACTGGGAAGCTATTGACTCCAAAAAGTGGAGTTCACCAAACGATACAGTGCGTCACCAAAAAATGGCGGAATTACTGATTCCGGATCAGGTGATGTTGTCTGATATAAAATCAATAGTTGTATGGAACAAATTTATAAAGGGAAAGGTTGAAGAGGTTTTCAAATCGAAAGGTGTAAAACCGCCAGAAATACGATTTGACTCGGAACATTACTATACTAATTTCTACGAAGGAGGTCGTCGTTCTATTATAACTGGTCCCATATTTTTACGGCAGGCTTTTGAAAGGTCTGTTAAATTTATACGCGATAATGTGCCGGTCAAACCAAGGTTCGCATCTTTAGAGGAAGCGCTAGATAAAATAGAAAAGGATTTCTGTTCAATAAAAGAGCTTGCAAATATTGATGGTCTGAAAGCAAGTTACGGACCACACGAGGATGATGTTGGAACTCACGTAAGAAAAGTGGCTGCCGCATTATCTAAATATGATGAGTTTAATAGCCGAAGTGAAGCTGACCAGATAATACTAAAGTTTTCGGCCTATTTTCATGATATTGGGAAAGGGCCTAAGTCTCGGTGGCCGAATGAAATTATGAATAGGTCTGATAACGATCACGCAGTCAAGTCCTTACCCATGCTCGAGAGGGTTTTGACAGAAGAGGTTGGAGGGCTGGATGACGAGACTATTCGAAAAATTGTCATGCTGGTGACATATGACGATATAATTGGCGATATTGTTGCCCGTGGAAGGGATGAAGAGCAGTTGTTCCAGATTATTAACTCTGAAAATGACTTGATTATGTTAATTGCTCTTGGTAAATCAGATATGTCTTCAATAAATGAGGCGTGGGTTTCGGGATGTCGAGATGATATTAAGTCTCTAAAGGATAGAGCTGTCGAGTCACTGGGGTAGAAATATCAATGTTAGAATTTGTCAAAGGCGATTTCTTTGATTATGAAGCGGACATAATGGTCAACACAGTCAATTGTGTTGGAGTTATGGGGGCCGGTGTGGCCTTGGCTTTTAAGCGAAAGTATCCCGATATGTTTAAATATTATGAAAAGCAGTGCAAGAGGGGTGAGGTCAAGCCAGGTAAGCCTTCTGTTTGGTCTTCGAATGATATGATTTCTAAAGGCGTGGAGATCATAAATTTTCCAACAAAAGGTCATTGGAGAAAACCGTCGGAATATGAATATGTCGAAACTGGACTGGTGTGGTTGTCGGAATATTTGAGTGAGCGTCAAGGATTGACAGTTACTTTGCCTGCTTTAGGTTGTGGCCATGGAGGGCTTGAGTGGTCGATAGTAAAAGAGATGATAAAAGACCATCTTGGTAAATCTGAAAATAGGGTTCTGGTCTTCGAGCCTGCTAGTTCTCGGAATGTTCCGAAAAATGGATATTTGGACGAAAAATACTATGATGATTTATTGAGTTATAATGTGAGGACGATTAAAAACGAATCCGACGAATATCCGATTAGTCTTAAGGAATATACGGATAGGGAGCTATTTGTTTTTCCGGCTGGCGGTTTATTGAATGACTTTGATGTGGCAATAGTTTCTAGCTCTAAGCCAGACGAGGAAGAAAAAAAGGTAATCGGCGGTTTGATAGATTTTTGTGACAAGCGTTGTTTGAGCATTATGTTTGGAGCATCGGCATTTGATAAGTTAAGCGCCTCGAGAGCTGCGGGAAGTGGCATTCGGGCAGGAGTTTTCTTGCCAACCGGGATCTTGAACTCTGCGCAAAAAATAATTGAGTCTAAAAGCTTGGAAAATCCAACGCTATTCTCTATTGGTGATCCGAAGAATAAGTTTGATAAAAAGGAATATATGCCTTCGGTTTTAAGTCGAGTTGCTTTAAGTAAGGTTGTTTTTTTTACGACTGGTAGGCTTTCATGGGTGAGTAAGTATCAGAAAATATTGAATGCCATGTCACGCGACTACTATTATGTTAATTATGGTTGGTTTGAAGTTAAGGATTTTGAAGAGATTGGTAGGATTAATGCTTCTCCAATTTTTTTGAAAAATGGTGTTGCGAATTTCACGCCTCTAAAATTTTTGAAAAAGGGTGAATCGATTTAGTTTTATCAGTGAGCATCGCTTGTTATAAAGTCAGTTATCGACTATGTAGTTTCTGAATTTTAACGAATTTTTAGGGAAATTTTACGCTACTAAATAGCTGATCTGAGAAAAATTGAACTTAAGTATTCAATTTTTGTTAGCATTTCGCGTGTTTTTAAAAGTTACTTATTTTACTGCTGGCTCTCGTCGCCTTTGATCGCAAAGAACAGGAGTCAGGATAGATTTATTTTTTGGCTGTGGACGCTTCATTAATATCCCCCACCCATAAGATTCCTAGCGGTGTTTTAATGAAGTGAGCGTTTTCTTAGTTTAATATTTTTTAGGCTGTAGTAGTTGCCACTAAATGAAAAATAAATCTGTCCCGGTTTTCCGATATTTATTTTCCCCGGGCTTTAGCAAGGAGAAAATGTAACTCGCTGGTTTCTGCTGCTCTCGGGAATCAGTATCCGTGTCTATTGAGAGAAAGCGGTAAGGCGTTTTTCCGATATAAGAAGAAAACCGGAACGGGTTTATTTTCTGAATGAAATTTCTCCAGGCCGACTCCGCTAAAAGGGAGGGAGGTCGATTTTAAAACGATCGATCTGCGCCTTTATCGGCTCATGTTATTATTAATTGCTCAGTATTCTCTAACTATCTGGCCTAGACGGACCTCAGTTTTGCACCGGATCTAAACGTTTTCACTTTCTCTTGATCCCCACCAAGAATGCCTTCTATCAAAGCTGATATTTCATCAACTGGAATGCCTAGCTCTGCTGCAATGTGGTCTTTGGTCAGGCGTTCCTTCCATAACTGCCCAAAGACCTTTTTCCATAGTACTGACTCTTCACGTCTCATCGGCTCTGGCTCGTTTTTACGAAATCCTCGATAGCTAATTTGCTTGCAAAATTCTCGGTAATGCCACTCTGAGAGACTCCCGACATCATATGCGGTTCGAGTGATAGCTGCCAGTGACACCCCCCAGCGGTGTTTGCAGGCCATTAGCTGTTGCAATGAGCGGACCACTGGGACATTTGCGATGAAATCGTCCCTAGGGACCAGAAACGCTGATGCGAAGCGATCTGCCTCGCGCTCTACTTCCCGGCCACTCGTTCCCCCATGGAGATGCAGAACTAAATGACCAAGTTCGTGAGCAGTATCGAACCGACTTCGCTCAGCAGACTTAAAAGTATTCAGGAATACGTATGGGACGCCATTTCTCCAGCATGAAAATGCATCTACGTTCTTGTTGTTTTCTGCCAAAGAAAAAACGCGTATTCCTTTTGCTTCTAAGAGCTTGAGGATGTGAGGTATCGGTTTGGAGCCAATTCCCCAATGCCGCCTCAATGCTATTGCAGCAGATTCTGGGTCCTCATCCCTCAGGTCCAGAAGGTCTGGCTCTGGCAGATTAAATCGGTCAGTAATCCAATCATCAAGTAGGTGAGCGATAGCTCCGGCAGACAAAGCTGCATCTCGCTGTCGTGCAGTAAGTGAGGACAAACTGCGGAAGCTGACTGCTTCAACTGGAAGTTCCTCACAGTCTTCACGGTAAAAAAAACTTACCGGATACGAGAGCGCTTTTGCCAAAGCACTAACTGTTTCTTCGCCGGGGTCGGCCGTTTGCCCTGACTCAATTCGAGTTAGGGTAAGCTGTGATATTCCGGCGCTTTCTGCTAGATGTTTTTTCGTCAACTGCCGGCGTTTTCTGGCTGTTGATAAGCGCGTTGGATTGAACATTGTTTAAAGCTTTCTCGAAATATTAACGTCGAAGTCATCGAAGGTATCTGAATCAACATCATTTGGATCGAAGCTAGGCTCGAAGCTTTCATTTAGAACAAATATACGGTGATGAAAATCTTCAAACTGGGAGCCTTCAAACCGTTTAGGGCAAGAGACTTCTGCTTTTACTGATGCGCCATCTGATGAAACGCAGACGATCCAAACTGCAGGCACTGCTCCGTGCATGCTTTCGTTTCTCTTACTAGGTAGCTCTGAAAACATATCGATTTGACCCGCAGCTACGAGTTCACGAGATGCACTACCTTTCTTGGAAATCGCCTGTGGATTTCGGTTACTGCAGGCGGCATCAACATTCTGAAAGAAAAGCTGGATACCAAGATCGTAGTTAACAGTAGCTTCAACATTTCCATCTCGATTGATTTTCCATCCCTCCCGCTCCAGGCCCAGTCGAAGTTCTCGTACCCCATAGATATACGCAAGCTGTCCGGGAGTACTTACAGGATCGACTCTCAAGCTTTCGGCTCTTCCCGAAGCTGCCGCTAAAGCGACTTTCCTTATCAGCTCTGCTGATAGGCCGATTTGTGCAAGATGCTGCTTAACGCTGATCTCATCATCAACAATAATTGATTGTTGCTGGATTTCCATGGGGCACGCCTCGCAATGTTTACTTTTCCGACCTCCATTGTAGGAGAGAAAAATAAACATAGCAACGAAATGCTCTGACCTATAGAAACCGGGACAGATTTATTTTCGCGGCTTCTTTGATGGCGTGGGGCTGATTTGAGTCACTACCAACCCTCTTCGCACTTCGGTTAATATCGGATGGCAGCGCACAGAATGGATTCTGTGCTTCAAAAGCAAGGAGATGCTGATGCCAAGACAGGCCAGGGTGATTGTGCCCGGTTTTCCCCACCATATTTTTCAACGCGGTCATAACCACCAACCGGTGTTTGTCGAACGCCTTGATTTTGGACCAAATCGGGACAGATTTATTTTCTGATGCTTTGCGGAGGATCTGATTTGAACAATGGCCGGCGGTTTTGGCAATGCTGCTCGTGATTATATCGCTAGCGGCTTACGGAGCGGAGATGAACAATCTGGGTGATTATCAATGGAGAAATCGGCTGATCCTGGTTCAGGCAGCGTCGGAAACGGAGGGCGTTGTTGAAACCCTCAGGGATGCCCGTGCCGAACTCGATGACCGTGACATTATCTGGTTCGTGAACACTGGGTCGGGTCTGGTTTCAAATCAGGCAACGGTGTCCGGTGGTGTTGAGCACGACGTCATCGAACTGCTTGCAAAGGCCCGTTCTGACGATCGGGTGCTGCTGATCGGAAAAGACGGAGGGATCAAAAGTCGCGAATCCAGCCTCGACCTCGACGCAATTTTCGGCCGGATCGATGCCATGCCGATGCGCATTCGTGAGATGCGCACCGATTGAGCTAACTGCCAGCGCCGGCCTTAGCGAATTTTTAGCAGTGCATCTTCGATGTCGCTGCTGTCTTCTGGGCGGACGACCCGCGCTATTTCTTCACCATTCTTCAAAAAAATCAGGGTCGGCCAGAGCTTAACGCCAAACGTCCGCCCCAATCTGCGGCCTTTGCCATCCTCAACCTTCACATGCGGAACGTCTGGGTGATTGTCCATTGCCGCCTTGATGTCGGCCTGAGCACCCTGGCAGATCCCGCACCAGTTGGTGCCGAATTCGATCACCATTGGGCCCGTGCTTTGGTCCAGCTCATCACGGCTCAGGGTTTCGGGTGTATATCGGCTGGTGTACGACATGGTGTCTCCTTGTTGGGTTATCGGCAATCTTGGAGCGCCCGCACTCGGATGCTACCGTTTAGTGTAGCGGTTTCAGTCATCCAGACTCTGGAGGGGCTATGGCAGGTGGATGGTCACGTGATGGTGCGGTTCAGGAAATCCGGGAAAGATTTAAAAACCGGGACAGACTTATTTCGTGCACACTGGTTTTTTGACGTTATCAGCCCATTTTGAAAAATATCTATCAAACAAGAGCTATCAAACAATCATGACGAGAAAGACATTAGGTTTAACCCGAAAACGAAATAAAGACGCTAAACCAGTGGCTGAGGAAGCCGAGGCTATGGTTGAGGTTGAAGGTGAGGCTGATCCACAAAAACGTTTTTTAAATGGTGTGGCTATCAATCCAGCGCCGGGGATTCGCTTGGAGTCAGGTTCACAAGAACTCACGGTGCGCGCGATGGATTTGATCACGCCTATTGGAATGGGGCAGCGGGGTTTAATAGTTGCACCGCCGGGGTCTGGAAAATCGACGATTTTAAAACATATTTGCCAGGCGGTGGGGAAGGCGTATCCCGAGATTAAACTTTACGCGTTATTGATAGATGAGCGACCCGAAGAGGTTACTGATTTCAGGCGTAGCGTCCCGGCTGAGGTACACGCTTCTTCTTCGGATGAAAGCTATGCTCATCACGTTCGCGTTGCCGATGAACTTCTTGATACCGCCCGCCAACAAGCGGGCGAGGGTCACAACGTCATGATTGTGATTGATTCTCTCACCAGGCTTTCGCGTGTGCATAATGCGGAGCGAAAGAGCAGCGGTCGTACTATGTCTGGCGGGGTGGATGCTCGAGCGATGGAGATTCCGCGGAGGTTGTTTGGCGCTGCACGAAACATTGAGAATGGCGGCTCGCTGACCATTTTGGCAACTGTTTTGGTGGATACCGGCAGCCGTATGGACCAGGTTATCTTTGAGGAATTTAAGGGCACTGGGAACATGGAGCTGGTTTTATCGAGAGACGTGGCGAATCAGCGAATTTTTCCCGCGCTGGATATTTCGAAAAGCAGTACACGCCGTGAAGAGCTGCTGTTGGATCCAAAAGATTTAAACAAAATAAGAGCATTGCGCCGGGCGCTTGGCGGTCTCAAACCGCTAGAGGGCACAAAAAAGCTGGTTGAGCTGCTTGAGAAGTACCCCACAAATGCCGAGCTTCTGAAAAATATCCCCGGGCCAGGATGATGATGCGTGTGAGTGATCACCTCAATTCCAGAACTTTTGGCCAGTTCGCGTCTGCCAGGCGCTATTCCTTAAGCCGGACAAGCAACCGGCCATCCTCAACCTGGATATAATCCACACCCGCTGCAAAGGATTGCCAGAATCCCGGGTTGGCGCCGAACTCGTTAACCAGGTCCACATTCTTGAGATTACCCAGCCAGGCATTCGGAATGGGTACGCCCATGAGGCTGACGCCCTTTAACTTAACCAGGGGTCGACCGTTGGCAAAGGACAATTCCACACCGGCATTTACTCGCAGGGTTCTGCCGCCGAGTACAGGGAAGTCCTCTTCAAGAGGCACCAGAAGGAGGGCGCTCAGCAGATCGTCTGAAAGGTCGACTGCGAATCTCTGAGCCAGATCGGTGTTATGGGCCAGCATACTGTTGAGTTCCCGCTCGCTGAAACGTACCTCCCGGCTGGCGCCTTCTTCACTGTAGGGTACCGGCTGCAACAGGCGGCCGGCTTCGCCGCCTTGGGTATCAATGCCCAGAGTATTCAGTTTGTTGTTGAGTGAATCCTGTTCACCGGCATTCAGAGATACGGGTTCGAAGTTCTCAGGAAACACATAGTGGCTTAACCACCAGTAACCGGCGCCGACGGTGGCAACGATGGTGAGCAGCACAATGCCAAAGACATGCAAGCCACTGAAGCCCTTCTTTGACGGCGGCCGTGCTGATGCTGTTTTATCTTCGGTTATCTTACTCATTGCCAATGTCACCTGATTGCAGTTTGAATTCCGTCCGTTGGATTCCTTGGGTTGGCTCACGGGGCTCAGGACAGAACCTGGCCGCCGTCTACCACCAGCGTCTGGCCGGTCATCCACCGGGCCAGATCGGAAGCCAGGAACAGCGCCACGTCGGCGACTTCCTCCGGCGTGCCCAGGCGCCCGAAGGGAATCCCCCCGCGAATACGCTCGTAGAGCTCCGGATTGTGCTGACGGGCCTGATCCCAGACGCCGCCCGGGAACTCGATCGAGCCCGGGGCAATGCCATTAACACGCACTTTATGCGGGGCCATGGCCACCGCCAGGCTGCCGGTGTAGTGAGCGACGGCGGCCTTGATGGCCGCGTAGGGGGCGGTGCGTGTCGAGGCGTGCAGGGCGGCGATGGAGGCAATGTTGATGATCGTGCCCCCGGTTTCCTTAAGCGCTGGCAGGCAGGTATGGCCGGCGCGAACCGTGCCCATCAGATCCACCTCAACGCTGCTTAGCCAGCCTTCTTCGTTGTCCTCCCGCCCGAATGCCGAGGCGCAATTGACCAGCACGTCCAGGCCGCCCAACTCGCCCATGGCGCTCTGCAGATAAGTCTCCAGCGCGGCCTTGTTGCCGATGTCGCAGGGGAGCGCATGCAGCGCCAGGCCTTCGCCTGCCACCTCTTCGGCCAGAGCGTTCAGGGGCGCCTGCCCGCGCGCACACACGGAAACGCTGGCACCGGCTCGGACAAATCCCAACGCGATGGCTCGGCCAATACCCTTGCTGCCGCCAGCGACGATGACGCGCCGGCCGTGGAAATTAAACGTCATTGAATGCTCCTGTTTTCCCGTTGGGTTTGGTCCCGCCTCTGGTCCCGCAAGAAAGAAAACCGGGACAGATCTATTTTTTGATGGATTCAACCGCATAGAATTGGCGAATAGTATCTACTGGGTGTTCATATGGCACCCAGATAACAATCGCAGCGACAGGCCCTATTATGCACTTGGACAAAGCAAAAAAGCGTATTGCAAAGCACGTTAAGAAGGGCTTCCACGGCTATCCGTTAGTTTCGCTGGAGTACTTTGGTAAAGAGAACTTTGGTAAAGAGCACTTTGGTAAAACGCCGGATTCAGCCAGCCAACTCGTCATTTCATATACTGAGGAAGAAGGCGCAGATCCCCAGAAGCAAACGTTTGTAAGTGCCGATGATGCCCGCGAAGACGAAACCATTCAATCCACCCTCCTGAAAATCATTGAGCGGGCGGATGCCAAAACGGTGACGGAGATCGATGGCATTTCCATCCTCAATGAATACTGACGCTCAGAAACCGGGACAGATTTATTTTCCCCGGCTTTATTTCGAGAGGGCATAGTTAAGCGCCTGGACTTAGCGGTGGAACAGCTCTGCAGAGAAAAACGGGTGTTCGTCTGGCTGATCGGCAGACCCGTTCTCTGAATACCCCCGAAGAACGCAGTGGTTCGCTTTGGGAAGGGGCGCTACATGAAAAATAGATCTGTCCCGATTATGCTTCAAGTCTGGCATTATTGTACCTATTTAAGTACACTTACTTTTGCCAAGGAAGGGATGGTATGACAAGGAAAACGGTTAACGTCGTATTTTATAGAACCGCCAATGACCGAGAGCCGGTCAAAGATTGGTTGCTGAAGCTGGACAAGGGTGATCGTTCAGTGATCGGGACCGACCTGAAGACGGTCGAGTATGGTTGGCAAAGGCGAGAGACCGAAGGAAGAGTCTTGTCTGAATGGGAGCAAGAAAATGACACAGCACAAACACGTTGGCAGCTCTCTCGATGATCTGCTTGAAGCTGACGGCACCCTTGAGCAAGTAGAAGCTGAGGCGCTGAAGCGGGTAATCGTTTGGCAGATTAAGCAGGCAATGGGGCAGACTGGCGTGAACAAGTCTCAACTTGCCCAAAAAATGCATACCAGCCGTACAGTGGTTAACCGCCTTCTTGATGAGAAGGACACTGGTGTAACCATCACAACGCTTGTCAAAGCCGGGCGCGCTTTGGGTATGACCTGGACTTTGCAGGCTGGTGAGGATAATGGGTCACCTCGCGCGGCTTAAATAAAACCGGTTCAGATTTATTTTCTGATGCTTTGCGGAGGATCTGATTTGAACAATGGTCGACGGTTTTCGGCAATGCTGCTCGTGCTTATTTCGCTAGCGGCTTACGGAGCGGAGATGAACAATCTGGGCGACTATCAATGGAAAAATCGGCTGATCCTGATTCAGGCAGCGTCGGAAACGGAGGGCGTTGTTGAAACCCTCAGGGATGCCCATGCCGAACTCGATGACCGTGGCATTATCTGGTTCGTGAACACCGGGTCGGGCCTGGTTTCAAATCAGGCAACGGTGTCCGATGGTGTTGAACACGACGTCAACGAACTGCTTGCAAAGGTCCGTTCTGACGGTCGGGTGTTGCTGATCGGAAAAGACGGCGGAATCAAAAGCCGCGAATCCAGCCTCAACCTCGACGCAATTTTTCGCCGGATCGATGCCATGCCTATGCGCATTCGTGAGATGCGCACCGATTGAGCTAATCTGATCGGTAACCACTGAATGAGAAATCGTTATGAAACTGATCCTTTTGCTCGCCGCTGTATTGGTTGTTGCTCTGTTGGTGACTCAGCAGCTGAACGAGGGTAAGGACGCCAAAGCTGAACAGGCTGCGGAAATTGGGACCGACAAGCCGCCAAAGGTTCCGACGAGCCCGGGCGATGTGCCGAAGTTTGAAGACGACATGAAGAAGTTTATGGAGGATGAGGCGGCCAAGCAGGCAGAAAAGATTGGTCAGGCCACGCAGTAAAGGCGGGCCAGCGGCAGGTATACAAACTCGTACCCAATCGAACCCGCGACATAAAGCAGCAGGGCGGCCATCATGCGATTAAACCATTTAAAGAAATGCGGGTTCTCGATGCGCTTGCCCAGTAGGTGGCCGACCACGGCATAGCTTCCGGGGGCGCCGATCGCCAATATTGCGAGAACGAGGGACCACACCAGAATACCAGTGCCGTGTATTCCGGCGCTTGGGAACTGGATGGTGGCGATGGGCAGGGTGGCGACCATGCCCTTTGGGTTCAGAAGCTGAAGGACCAGTCCTTGCCGAAAACGCAAGGGGCGTTGGTTTGTGGCGTCTTCGCCAAGCGTAACCTTGGCCTTGAGAATCTTTATGGCGAGGGTAGCAATGTACCCGCAGCCTATTACGCTAATTATGATCAAGCTGTCACGGTCGATTAACGCTGAGCCCAACCACCCGAACGACAGGAACAGCAGGAGCATGGCGGAGCCTACCCCGAAATAATACCCGGCGGAGGCTTTGGCGAGGCCATTCAATCCGGTGTTCAGGCCGAGCAGGTTCACGGGCCCAGGCGTGTACATTACGCCTATGGCATAGGCGAAGATTTCAATCATGTGGTTGTCCTGACGGCGTGATTTAGGAGGCGATGCTTACCTGATATTGCCGGGGCGTCATGCCATAGATGCGCTTGAAGCGTCGATTGAAGTGGCTAAGATCCGCGAAGCCGTGGCGGTAGATCACATCGTTGAGAGAGTCGCCGGTATCCAGCGCATGGCGTGCTGCGTTGATGCGGCAGCTCACAACGTACTGGTGCGGGGTGATGCCGAACTGCTTCCGAAACAGCCGGAGGAAATGGTATTTCGACAGGTTTGCGGCTTCGCTGATGTCTTCCAGCGCCAGATCCTCGGTGATATGGGTATGGATGAAATCCCTGGCACGTTCCAGCAGGACATCGACTTTTCGGGTGAGGGCATTGGGCTCGAACCGGCCAGCGTGCTGGGTCACGCGGAGTGCAATCTGGTAGAGCGCGTATTCCTGCTCTATCCGGCTGCCGACTCTGTTCGTAATCAACCGGGCCAGTTCCAGAATCGCCTGACTTAGTGTCGGGTCCTGCATCAATGTTGCGCCTACCCGGAAATCCGTGGCCTGTTCGCGGCCAGCGGCGTTGGCAACCAGTGGTTCAAGCTCATTGGCAGGAATGTACATCATTACGTAGCTCATGCGTATTCCGGCGAACGTGACCGGTCATTCCGGGGATCGTGACCGATTTGCACACGGCCATCACGCTGGAGTGGGTTTTGTACTCTGAACGGTCACGATGGGTCAACCGATTCCGTTTTTTGTGCTTTCGCTTTTCGCAGTGAT
>DRHF01000433.1 GCA_011049715.1 Desulfobacterales bacterium | reverse complement strand
CTTAAATACCGTGCCAAACAAACCGCCGGGGCTGTAACCAGTTGATGCGGGCAGGGAGAAAACCCGATGGAAGCTTATCTTTTTGAATCCCTCAAGGACAAACGCGTCAAGTGCAACCTCTGCAACCACCGCTGTGTCATCAAAGATGGAAAGCGAGGCATATGCAATGTCCGTGAAAACCGATCCGGTATATTGGAGACGCTTGTGTACGGCCGACTCATAGCCCGGCATATCGACCCCATCGAAAAAAAACCTCTCTTTCATCTTCTTCCGGGGAGTCTTTCCTTTTCCATTGCCACAGTGGGATGTAATTTTAAATGCCTTTTCTGTCAAAATGCCGATATTGCCCAAATGCCATCAGACCGTAACGGTTTAATTATGGGGGATGTCTCCACACCGGAAAAGGTTGTGGCTGAAGCGTTGGAGGGGGATTGTAAAAGTATCGCCTATACATATACAGAGCCGACTGTTTTTTTTGAATTTGCCTATGACACCTCAAAAATCGCATATGAAAAGGGAATTCGGAACGTGTTCGTCACCAATGGGTACATGACGCCTGAAGCATTGCAAATGATCTACCCTTTCCTGGATGCAGCAAATGTTGATTTAAAAGCTTTTAATGATGAATTTTATAAGAAATATTGCGGGGCCAAGCTAACACATGTGAAAGAAAATCTAATACAGATGAAATCCCTTGGCATATTTGTAGAGGTAACCACCCTGCTCATACCGGGATTAAACGACGATGAAAACGAACTCACCCGCCTGGCCTCATTTCTGGCCACATCGGTGGGTCCTGAAACCCCATGGCACATCAGCCGATTTCATCCCACATACCGATTAACCGATCAGCCATCAACACCTGTGGAAACCCTTGTCAAAGCTCGGGAAATCGGCATCAAAGCGGGTTTAAAATATGTTTATACCGGTAATGTTCCGGGGGAAGACGGCGAGCACACCTTCTGCTACAACTGTGGCAAAATCCTTATTGATCGATGGGGTTTTTATATTCGAAAAAACCGGATAAAAAAGAGTCGATGCCCTTACTGCGATGCGCAAATAGATGGTGTGGGATTGCCATAGCAGGTCTTGAGACCTAAAAATGACTCATTTTTTCCCTGCTTCATAGCATCGGCGTTCAACATAGGATGAAGTCTTTTTGTCAAACACGGCTTCATTTTCATGGATAAATTTTGGCCTGCCTTCCCACGCCCCACAGGCCAGAACCGCTGTGTCACCGAGAGAGAACTTTCTACCGCAGGCAGGGCACCCTTCGGCATTTAGCGAGTTGACCTTTTCCAGATCTAAAACAATCTTCGACTTTTTAAGCCTGTCCTTCTCCATCTTTATTTCTCCCCTACGTATTTATCATTTTAGCGAGCGCACCGGTAAAACCCGATATGCCCTTTTTTTCGACATTCGGTCTGTGTAATGGTATCCGCGGTGGAAATTATAGATCCGGGCGGTTATCGTTTTTTTCTCCGATGTCCATACCCATCCACAGGTAAGCTTTATCTCGGTTACTATTTTGACCACCTGCCCGCATTCGGTTTCATATCCTTTATAGTTGGGATCGGTTACATAGAGACTCTTGATTTCCGCCATTGATGGTAAACGCCAGTCATCATACTTTTTTTCAAGTGTATACGGAAATGTGAATTTAACCCATTTTTCCGCCTGTCTCCAATCGATATCACCCTGGTTGTCGGCATTGGCCCACATCAATCCGGACAAATGATCCGTTATGGTTCCGTCCTTGTTGTCCGTGAAGCGTTCGCCGGCCATCCCCGGTAGACCGTTGAAAAAAATCCAGATCACAGCGATTGTAATTATGGATGGTTTTCTTGGGTTCATCTTTACTCTCCTTTCATCAATCTATTCTAAAATATGAATAAAAAAGAGTTTCAGATACCGTATCTCGTTTAGGGCCTGGTTCAGAGCAAAAAGAGAATTTTCTTTACAATTCCTGTTGCCGGTCTATTTCTATTCGAGTGAAATCCGTTGTTTTAACTGTTTTTTTTGCTTTTTATCCCGGTAAAACACAATGGTTGCGGGCGAACGGCGGAATAACTTTTCAGCCACCGAACCAATAAAAAAATGTTCCCAATCGGGATGGGCTTTGATCCCCATCACAATGAGATCCACATCTTCCTCCACTGCTATTTTCAGCAATTCAACAGAGGGGTTGCCGACCCTGAATATGGTTTGGATCTTTTCGGGCGGAAGAGCAGATTCTTTTATGAATCCGTTCAACTTGACCAATCGCTCATTTTTGATGCTGTCGATATAATTTTCACCGTCAACTTCGTAGCCCATGGAAGTGATTGTTGAGACCGTTTGAACATCCCGAGAGTTGATGATATTTGCCACCACGATTTCCGCATCCATGCATCTGGCCAGCTTTGCCGCATAGCTAAAAATACCGGGAGAATATCCTGAAAATGCGAGGGCGGCCAGTAT
This sequence comes from Desulfobacterales bacterium, assembly GCA_011049715.1. GTDB lineage: Bacteria > Desulfobacterota > Desulfobacteria > Desulfobacterales > UBA2156 > UBA2156. Next base: position 140 of record DRHF01000433.1, on the reverse strand, counting down.
CATCAACTTCGTAGCCCATGGAAGTGATTGTTGAGACCGTTTGAACATCCCGAGAGTTGATGATATTTGCCACCACGATTTCCGCATCCATGCATCTGGCCAGCTTTGCCGCATAGCTAAAAATACCGGGAGAATATCCT
>DRHF01000432.1 GCA_011049715.1 Desulfobacterales bacterium | reverse complement strand
CACTGACTTCCAAAGGCTTCGGCCCCTTTCGCGATAATATGAGGGTCTTTCACCGCAGCGGTATTGACGCTCACTTTTTCAGCGCCTGCCAGCAGCACACGCCGCATATCGTCCACCCCACGGATTCCCCCGCCTACCGAAAAAGGTATAAAAACGGTCTTCGCCACACGTTCGACTACATCAATCATTATATCCCTATCTTCATGGGACGCCGTGATATCATAAAATACAATTTCGTCTGCACCGGCCTCATAGTAAAGCCGCGCCATTTCGACAGGGTCGCCGATATCGATATTATTTTTAAACTTGACCCCTTTTGTCGTTTTTCCCTCACGGACATCGAGGCAGGGTATGATACGTTTGCTCAGCATGGCTGCCAAGTACAAAAATTTTTCAACATGTTAAGGCCGGGCCTTCCGCTCTTTTCAAGGTGGAACTGAGTCGCAATAATGTTGTCAAACCCGACAACAGATGGAAAAGAGATCCCGTAATCTGTTACACTAAGAATATGTTCTTTCTTGCCGGGTGCCGGATAGAAACTATGGACAAAATAAAATTCATCATTTTCGTTAACACCGGAAAAAATAGGGTGGTCATGTAGTATCTGGATGCGATTCCAGCCCATATGCGGGATCTTTAAAAAAATCTCATTCGCCGATGGCATTTTTGATGGAAAGGCCCGCACATTTCCATCGACAAATCCGAGACACCGGGTGTTATTCTCCTCGCTGTGCCCCATGATGATCTGTGTTCCGAGGCATATGCCGAGAATCGGTTTTCCCGCCAGAAACATCGCTTTAATTGTCGTATCCAACCCAAGGCGTTTTAAACTCTCCATCGCTGAACCGGCGGCGCCCACCCCTGGGAAGATAATTCGGTCAGCGGTCTCGATCTGTTCGTGGCTATGGGTAACCACACACTTGCAGCCGATATGTGATACGGCGCGGGCTACACTCGTAAGGTTTCCGGCGTGATAATCGATGATGGCAATCATGACACGTCCATTTTTTTTGCTTCTTCCCACGCCATATCCATTTCATCGGCTGAAAGAGATATTATGTTTTTTCCGGTTTTCGAAATTATTTTTTCCATCTTTTTAAAACGCCTTTCAAATTTTTTTATAGCGCCTGATAAAGCAGTTTCAGGATGTACATTTGAAAACCGGGCTAAATTTACAAGAACAAAAAGAAGATCCCCAAATTCCAAGATCAGATTATCCTGATTGTTCCCATTTCCATTTTTTCCTGCTATTTCACATTTTAATTCACTCCATTCCTCTTCCACCTTTTGAATGACCCCTGAAATATCATTCCAGTCAAAACCGGTTCCTGCGGCTTTTTCAGAAATTTTGTAAGCACGCATTAATGCTGGAAATCCTTGAGGAAGCGTATCGAGCGCTGATTCTTTGTTTTTATATTTTTTTTCGATCTCTTTGAGCTGTTGCCACTGTTTCTTCACTTCATCGGAGCCACCAATTTCAAGGTTATCAAACACATGGGGGTGGCGAAAAATCATTTTTTCTATATTTTTTTTGACAACATCCTTGATATCGAAATGTCCCATTTCCCGGAAAATTGTCGAAATGAAAAATACGTGAAATAACACATCACCAAGTTCCTCGCAAATATCGGTTGGATTCTCCGATTCAATGGCATCGATCAGCTCATAAATCTCTTCAGCCAGATAAATTGCCATGGACCGTGGGGTCTGCACCTTATCCCAGGGACATCCATCTTTACCCCTTAAGGTTTCTATCAGATCTAATAATTCTCTCAATTTTCCCATAAAAGAAAAAGTTTAATCATTGCCAGAAAAAAGATTTTTAAGTGATATCAGTCCGGTAAGTATTTCAAGATCGACACATCAAAATCAACCATCACCCACGGTTTTTCCTGGCCCTTTTCAATTCCCGGATCTTGTCGGTAAAGTTCCGTTTCATCTCCTCGGGAATAACCGAAGCCATTTTTGTCGATACCAATAAAAAATGTGGGGAAAGCCTTGATTTCTTAATTATAGGTGTTCCCTTTGGAAGGAAAGTGATGAGCATAATCAACAGAATGGAGACAAACAGTATCCCTTTAATGGCGCCGAAACCGGCCCCAAAAATCCGGTCCGCCCATTTTAAAAACGAAATGTTGAGGATATACTTGATGATGACGCCTAGAATGCTGAT
>DRHF01000431.1 GCA_011049715.1 Desulfobacterales bacterium | reverse complement strand
CTCGAATGGATGATTTAAAGCTTCCGAAGATGAGAATGATAGAACAGCGCTTGAATGTGCTCCCGCCGGTGAATGTGCCGGAAGAAATTGACAGGGAATGGAATCGGTTGATCAATAGCCTTGTTCTTTCTCCGGGATTGAAAGTGGCAGTTGCAGTTGGAAGTCGCGGCATTGCGGATCTTTGTACAGTTGTCCGATCAATCATTCAAAAGCTAAAAGAGGCCGGTTGTAAGCCATTCGTCATACCGGCCATGGGTTCACACGGCGGAGCAGTTGCCGAAGGTCAGATCGAGGTGCTGCGCATGAGAGGAATCACCGAAGACAGCGTGGGCGCCCCGGTTCGGGCTACCATGGAGGTGGAAACCATGGGCGAAGTCGACGGAATCCCTTTGTTTATCGACCGGCTGGCCCGTGAAGCAGACGGGATTGTGCTTATAAACCGGATCAAACCCCACACCAATTTTATCGGCGCTACGGAGAGCGGTATTATCAAGATGATGGCCATCGGGCTGGGAAATCAAGTTGGCGCCGAGCACTACCACAGGCTTTCGTTGGTCCGGGATCAGTACACCATTATCAATTCAGCCGGAAAGGAGCTGTTAAAACGCTGCAACGTTTTATTTGGTGTGGCGCTTGTTGAGAATCAGAAACAGGAGCTGGCTGAGATTAAAATGGGGCTTGCGGACGAGATCGAGGCTGTGGAGAGCAATCTCTTAAGAATTGTGCGTGATGAAATGTCAAGGTTGCCCCTGGACGAGATCGATTTTCTAATAATAGATGAAATGGGAAAAGATATCAGCGGTGAAGGAATAGACCCGAATGTGGTGGGCCGGGATGTTTGTGCCTATGGTGTGCAAAGGCCATGGCCGAAAATTACCCGGATCTTTGTCCGGGATCTGACCGATGCCAGCGAAGGAAGCGCCCTTGGCATCGGCCAGGCGGATTTTACCACCCAGAGACTGGTGAGCAAAATAGATTTTCAGGTAACGGCCATCAACTGTCTGACCGCGTGCTGTCCCGAGTCCGGAAAGATACCGTTGACTTATCCGAATGATCGTCAGGCGATCGATGCCGCTCTGATGACACTTAGACCGTATACACTGGCCGATTTACGGATTGTTCACATCAAAAGCACCTTGGATCTGAAACGGCTGTTGGTCTCCCATGCATGCCTGGATGACTTGAAGGAAATGACGGATCTGATTGTCGGTGAAGAAGATTTAAATCTGGAATTTGACGATACCGGGAATCTGGTTTCCCGCTTAACGACCTTTCATTGACATGCCGGTCATTTTTAGATCGGCGCTGATCACCCGGAAGGTGGCTTGACCCATGGCCAACAATTGCCGATTCAGGTCGTGGATTTCGGCCCTGACAAAACTTAAACGCCCCGTGCGGTGGGTTACCCAGGCCGAACAGGTAAAAGATTTTCCTTTTGCCGGAGCCGTATAGTCTATGCCGAGGTGAATCGTGGCACAGTTATACTTCTCATCCAATTCGGAAAATACAGCCCATGCCATGGTCGCATCCATCTGAGTGAAGAGGACACCGCCGTGGGGCTGACCGGGAAATGGCCAGCAGAGCTTTGCATCCGGTTTCAAACTCGAACATGCTTTTCCCTGGCCGGCTTCCATGATTCTGATTCCCAATGTCTTGTAGAGCGGGTTGTCGTTCAGCAGATCCATTATTTTTTGCGTAATTTCCATCCTTATGCTCCCGTGTAATAGTGAAAATGATAAGGCAGGCGCCATATAATTTCCCATTGATGTGGAATTTTGATACGGTTGAATGTATACTGATCGATTGATTCTTTCAAGCGGGTTTTCGGGAAAAGAAGCCTGCCGCACGATTAAAAGATGGCGGATATTGGTCAACATCATCTTAATGGGGTTTGGGAGAACTTGTAACGATGACCCGTCGCTTCTTTATACAAAGGCTTTTTGAGGGGTTTAAAACAGCGGTATTGGTCCATATGCTCTGGTTTTCTATGACAAGTGACCTAAAGGTTGCTGCGGATGTGAATTGGAGGCGTGCGAATAAAATGCGGTTACGTGAAATCACTAAAAGAAAACTTCATCACGGATCGGACCGCTATTTGAATCCTTTCGGCGGGCGAAAACATGGAAATCTGTGGCGGGTAATGCGCTGGAAACTGTTTAGCGAAAACCGGTTCAGACAATTCTACCCAAATGAACCGGTTGTCCCGGTCAAGATGGACTGGCGCCTTCTAAAAGAATATAAGGGGCTTGGGATTACTTTTTTGAAACATGCCACGTTGATCATTAAAGACGGCGACGATTATATCTATATTGACCCGGTCTTTTCTAATATTTTTCGTTTTATCAAAGATTTTACACCACTGCATTTTGATATCAAAGAGTTACCCAGCCCCAAACATCTCCTGATTACCCATGGACAT
>DRHF01000430.1 GCA_011049715.1 Desulfobacterales bacterium | reverse complement strand
TTACTGAATCCGAATAAACATTTCCGCCCACCCTTACGACTTCCTCAGGCGACTTTAAGGGTTTGGCTAAAACTTCAGGCACCGTCAGGTAGTAGGTCATTGTATCTCTGACCCCCGTGTAAATAAGATACCCGAAGATTGAAAGCGTCACTAACGATATGATGAGTATCTTGACTTTGCGTTTTTTCAATCTTATCACCTTCTTTTTTTTATCATGGCTTCTCCATCGGAAGCTTATGAATCTTTTATAATCTTTGTGATCTCAACGGCTTTCTCCATCAAAACCCGCCGCCGGCTTTCATATTTATCTGAATCGATTTGGCCGGCGTCATGTTGTTTATCCAGTTCAGCCATCGATTGCAACATCTTCTGTTTTTGTTCGACCAGGGTCATTTGACTCGGTTTTTGTGCCGGGCCATCTTCCTTTTCCGCCCGGTGTTTTCGTCCCTTTACAAGGGAGAGGACAAACCCGGTCCCGACCAGGACCATCACCAGACCGGCAATTACCCATTTAAAAAGGTTATCGGTCGATGGCAAGCTGAGTCGTATAACAATTTTTGATTCGCCGGTCATGTTTTTTCCCGCAAGATAAGAAAAACCCTGGTCCGAATTCGGGGTCGGCCCTTTATATAGCAGCTGATCGCTTTTTGCCTGGATCCCATTTTCCGGAAAAATAAAATTAAAACTGTCTGTTTTGAGATACAAGTTTTTTTCGAATTTATAATCCGCGCCCTCGGGTTTGATCGTGTAGGAAAACATAATTCTTTTTGTCCCTGGGCTAATGGCGGTAAAAATGCTAAAATCATCCCATGGATTCACAGTCATGGGGGACATTGATTGCATATTTTTCGCGTTCTTGGGCAACGAAATTCGGAGAGTCTCTTTCTTTCCCGGTTGTACCTCTATGGAACCGACATAGGTCTTGTTTCCCTGGTTCTCCACGATCATAATTTCTCTCACCGCGAACGTGTCCTTCGTATTATTATCGGTTTCCAATAATATATGATGCATTTTGATGTGTATATCCTTATCCTGATCCGTTGTTTCATAAACACTCAGATCGAAGGATAATTCTTTTTTTTCCAGAAAGTGGGTCATTTCGCTAAAATAATCCACCTCTTTGTATTTGGCAGATGCATAGTAAGAGATCCGTTTGTCTCTATTTAGTCCTTGAAAAAGAAACGATCCATTGGGATCGGTTTTCGTACGAGCGACTTCCGCCCCTTTATTTTCTTTGTATTGATAAAGTATGATCTCAAGGTTTTTCACACGTGTTCCATTTAACGTTTTATTGAGTACGCTTCCTTTTATCTCCCCCGGTGGTAATTCCTCTGCGAAAGAAGTCCCGGGTAGAAATAAAAATAAAAGTAAAAAAAAGATTATATTTCGCATGGTTTGAATTGGCCCCATTTTTCTATCGGTTTCCACTCCGCCCTTTGAGTTTTGACATAGATCAGGCCAAGTCAGGTTTCATAATTTTTGCCCCGCATGAAGAGCAAAAACGCTGGCGTGAAGAGGATTTTGTGCCGCATTGAACACAAAAAAAATCCTTTTGTTTCGATGATCCCCCGTGGTGCAGGGAGGATATTTCTTTTTCAATTTCATCGATGATCTCCTCCTCGCCCAAGTCTTTTCTTTTTGATTTATTCTCTTGCAATTCGTCAATCTTTTTTAAATAATGAACAGCATCGAGCATATACTGCTTTTTTAACGCCCCAAAATCCTCTTTTGAAATTTTTCCCATGTTTTCATCAAATTCAAGTTCCCGGATAGCGGCGAATGTCTCTTCTTTTTCGTATTCCAATTGCCCGAGAGTATCATCCGTTTTAGGGATTACTGCAGAATCGGTTGAATTTGATTTCAGGAGCGGGCTCAGGATCCACCATCCCGCAAATAAAACCAACCCAATAACTATAAGATATTCCAACATAACCGGTCTCCTATGTGTCAGAATCTCACAATGCTTTTTCTTACTGATTTAGATTGTCGCCGGCGATCCGGCAACATGACGATAAGCGTGCCGAGGCCCATGACCACGCCTCCGATCCAGAGCCAGACAACGAGGGGGTTGATCAACACTTTCAGTGTTATCCAATCCTCGCCATATCCGGCCAGAATTACATACAGGTCTTCTTTTAAAGTTGTATGAATGGCCACCTCGGTAGTCGGTTGTTCCTGGCTTTTGAATAAGGTTTTTTCAGGCACCAACACCGCCACCTTATGTCCATTGTTGAACAGGCTCAGCGTCGCAGCAACAACCTGCTTAGTGGCGGTTGGGTAGTCGACAAGGGAATCGTATCTTATTTTATATTCCTCAAAATTAAACGATTCTCCCTTTTTTAAGGTTATTTGTTTTTCCAGGTTGAAGGTATTTGCGCTGAGTGCAATAAATACCAACACGACACCAAAGTGAACAACGTAGCCGCCATATCGCCTTTTATTTCGAACCACCAAATTCCACAGGGCCTTATGATAACCCTCTTTGAAAATCGAATGCCGCGTTCTGGTACCATAAAAGAACTCGAGAAACAGGGTTATCAATACAAAAATGCATAGGGCATAGGATATCAGGGTATAAAACGAACGAATTCCAAAAATAAAAAGGACAACCGCGCCGACAGCAGCAGTGGTTGAAGGAATAAAAAATTTTTTAAATAAATTTGAGACCGAAGATTTTCTCCAAGCGATCAGCGGACAGATCCCCATCAAAAACAGTAGCCCCAGGCCAATCGGCGTGATGACGGCATTAAAAAAGGGGGGTCCCACCGTAATCTTCACCCCGCGAATCGCCTCGGATATTATCGGAAAAAGCGTCCCCCAAAGCACGGTAAAGGCAATTCCGACCAACAGCAGATTATTATACAAAAAGCTACTTTCCTTGGAGAGAAAGGAGTCCAGACTATTTTTGCTTTTTAATTGTGGCAGACGAAGGATGAGCAAAGTCAGGGATATCACTAGACTCGCGATTAAAAATATCAGAAAAATCCACCCCAAAGATGATTCTCCAAAGGAATGAACCGAAGCGATCAGCCCGCTTCTCGTGATAAAGGTCCCAAAAAGCGTCATCAGAAAGCTAAAGATAATCAGCACGATATTCCATACCTTTAACATTCCCCTTTTTTCCTGAATCATCACCGAGTGCAGATAGGCTGTTGCGACGATCCAGGGCATGAATGAGGCATTTTCAACCGGATCCCACGCCCAGTAACCGCCCCAGCCGAGTTCCACGTAAGCCCATTCCATCCCGAGTATGTTACCCGCTGTCAGAAAAAACCATGAAACAATGGTCCATTTTCTGGTGGTCTTGATCCAAACCGCGTCAAGCTGGCCGGTGATCAGGGCGGCAATCGCGAATCCAAACGGTACCGTTAAGCCGACATAACCGATAAACAGCGTTGGCGGGTGAAACAGCATGCCCGGGTTTTGAAGCAGGGGGTTCAGACCCTGCCCATCCGGCGGTCGGTAATTAAGCGTCTCGAACGGATTGGTCACAAATACCATTAAAAATGTAAAGAACAGGGTAACCGTCATCAACACGGCTAGAACATAGGGTAAGAGCTCCCGGTTCTTTTTTCTGTTCTGGAAGGTGACAATGGCAGCAAATATGGAGAGGAGCCAGCCCCATAAAAGAAGCGACCCTTTCTGGCCTGCATAGAAGGCCGCTATGGTATAGGTCATGGGAAGGCCGTTACTGGTATATCGTGCCACATATTCAATTTGAAAATCTCTGGTCACCAAAGCATATATCAAGACAAAGGATGCTATGGTCAGAAAGCCAAAGACAGCATAGGCCGCATTTTCAGCACTGGCAACCAGGTTTCCTTTTCGACCCCTAATTCCAAAAAAGGCGACCAAGGCGGAATATCCTGATAAAAAAAACGCAGTTAAAACAGAATAATATCCGATTTCAGGCATATTTTTTTCTCCGGTGGTTATATCTGATTGGAGATTGATCAGTTATGGTTGATCTTTTTCTAATCGGTTTTTTATTATCAAATTCAATATGTTCGGTTTTCTTTTTTATTATTTCCCGACAAGATATTGGATCAGGTTTCGGCTGTCAATACTCGCCCAGTCCCGTGCGCCGAGCGCCTGGCCAATCAACTTTCCTTGTCTATCTATAAGAAAATGTGCGGGATGAGCCCTGATACCATACCTATAAGAAACCTTTCCATCAACATCCAAAAGCACGGGAAAAGGCAAATTGTTACCTCTTAAATATTTTTCCACGATTTTACGCTTTTCCTGCACATTTATAGCCAAAACAACGAAATCATCCTTCTTAAACTCATTGTACAATTTTACCAAGGAAGGCATCTCCTTCCGACACCAAGGTCACCAGGTCGCCCAAAAAGCGAGCAATACCACCTTACCCCGAAAATCATCTAGCTCGACGCGCTTGCCTTCCACATCATTTATCGTGAAATCCAGGGCCATGAATTCCGCTTTAAATTTCATTACCCGGGCGGCAGACATGAGGTCGTCGACCACATCGGCAAATCCCAAAGGGATAAAAAACCCCAACAAGCCAAATGCAAAAAACAACATATATACCTGTTTCATCTTACACTTCTTTTGTCGGTTTTGTTTTATTTTGCGTTTCATATGTTTCCCTTTTTTCCGAATACCCTATTGTTTGGCTTAAAGCATCCTGCAAAGACTCTTCCACGATGTTCAAGTCGTGTAGCCACCATCTAGATGATTTCCGGCCATGAACATTTCTCCTGGTCTCCCACCCTGCTTATATACGGGAATATTCCTTGGCCGTCGGGCAGTCACAAACGGCCAAGGCCTTATCACATAACATGCCCGAACAGTCAAATGCTAAACAACTCCTTTTAGAACCGCCCAATGTTGAGAAACGAAAAAATGCACACGCAAATTAAATTTTCAAGCTCCATGAAACCTGTTAGGAAAATTCAGACAGGCTAAATGAAGGATCATAATTATTACAGAAGAAAATCGAGAATAAATATAGGATGAGGTTTTTTCGGGTGATGTCCATTTCAAAATCAGAACTCAAAGTTTCAATGGAACACCCGTCCTGATCTGAGGGATAATTTTCATGGGAGCAAATTTACGCCGAAAATGATAACCCGCGGCATCATTCATCATCGATCTGTTCGATTCTTGGTTGCATGCTCGTATTATCTTTAGACTTTGAATGCATCCCACGCATCAGAAAGATATGGCCTAACGGACAAAGTAGAATCAAGGCAAAATATCCCCAGGACCCCAGGACTCCAAGAGAAGAGAGTGCCAGAATTCCGACAATCGGGATTGCACAGCAAAGAATCATCGCTAATGCATGGTTTTTTTTGATCAGTTGGATCAGTTGGAAAATAGCTTTTATCATTTTTTTCTCCTCCCAAGATCCCATTGTGTTGAATGTTTGGTTTATCAGAATATTATGACTCCATTTTGCATTATGTATTAACGGGTTGACATTTTTTCATCAAGATGGCGCTCAAGTTGGTTCAGTTCGTCGATTTTCTTGTCAATCGAAGTTTTATCCGCGTTATCAGACCGATACAAGACTGCCAGCTCTTCTCTTTTCTCTCGTATCTGCTTTCTTAAGAATGCGGTTTCTTCTGTTAAATCCGGGTTGCCATGGCCATATCCTGTTGGACTCATTCTGTTTCCACCCATCATCCCTCCCTTTCCGCCCATCTTCCCTCCCTTTCCGCCCATCATCCCTCCTTGTCCACCCATCATTGCAAAAGCGACTCCACCAGTGCCGCCTCCAGGACCGTCGGCGTACCCAACGGCTCCGATGACCAAGACCGCCAAAATAGATGCTAAAAATATATAACTTATTGTTTTCATAATTATTTTCCTCCTAAATCAGTAACGGTTTTTCTACATCAACTTTTCCCGTTCATCTCACCAACATCAAGTTCAATGGCACTGCATCGGTTTCCCGCCGGTAGACTTTTGCAGCCGGTCCAGGTATCGCCCCCACAACCCTTTCCGTTTGGCAGATTTCCCCGTCAGATAATTTTCGGGGTTTTTTTCAAAAGCCTCGCGACAGGCATCGGCGCAAAAATAATACCTGCATTCATGGTAGGTAATGGTAAGATCTGTATTATTGATGTTTACCTTCATCCCGCATACCGGATCTGTAAAAATCTGGTTTTTATCTGTTGATGCTTTCACTGCTATCCTCCTTCAGAGCTTAAAAGCTCCCATATACGATGTATAAGGGATGGCTCCCCGAAAGGAGGAGCCACAAGAGAGAGCCATCCCTGGTTATGGGGACATTGTTATCGCTGGCAGCCACCGCCGAAACCTGAGCCATATCCCATGGGTCCCCTTCCCATGTATCGACTGCCGGCGTCAGGAAGAATTCCTCTCATCCTGATCATATGTTCGATTCGCTTTTGATCCAACTGCGCCCTAAAACCGGATATTTCCTTTTGCAGGCTGACCGCTTCCCGGGATTCCGGATTCTTTTTGGCCAATTCACTTTCCAGGGCCAGTTCCTTTTGATAAATCTCCTGCCTGAGGGTTTCTGTCTCCTTAAAAAAGACCCGGCGTTCCTCATCCATCTTTTTAAAATCGTCATCGCTCAGGTCGCCCATCATATGGCCATATCCTGGACCGCCCGAACCCATGTGGTTCCAGCCTGGTCCATGATTGCCCCATCCTGAAGGACCATATCCTTCTCCCATGTTGGCAAACGCGTTGATGCCGAACCCCAGTAAACCAACAACGGCCAAAATTATAAATATTTTGTTTATCTTTTTCATTTTTATATCTCCTTTCCTTTTTGATTGAATTCATACTTTCATGGTTCATTTTTATGGAGAGCAATTTGCATGCCAATTTTGGACATAAAGTTTTTTATTCCTCATAACCTATTGAATAAACTGTAATATTTTCAATAAATGCTATAACAAAAAGAAATTCCCGATGACAAAGCACAACCCCGAAGGTGGGTCAATAGTATCCAGCGCAGTTGGATAAAATGACTGATCTGGGTAAAAAATATCCATGTGATTCATTAATGAAAACAACAATGGTAGGGTGCGGTAGCGGCTCAGATGTTACTGAATCCAAACAAAGTTTTCTTTCTTTGTGATTTCAATATGTTTCATGTGATGTTGGCTTGTTTGAATAGATTCTGGCACATCTTTTGCTACGAAAGGTATGCAGCTCGAGGCTGCAATATCGATAATAGAACAACTGCAGCAAGATAAGAACAAATTTCTTAAAACCCCGGATTTATTAATGAGATTGTAAAATGAAAAAATTGAACTTTGCCATCATCAGTGTAATCATCATTGTCCTGGTGGCCGGAGCGATATTTCTGGTTCGAAATTATTTATTCGTTGCCTGGAACGACTACGGTGGCTCCCACATAGGATCCGGCATGACGGGGTACGGAGGAATGTGGATTATGATGCTGGCATTTTGGGGGCTGGTGTTCGTGGTATTGATTTTGCTGATCAGCCGCCTATTGTCGCTGAACCAGAATAAATTTAATGACCCAACCGACAGGCCGGACGTAATTGGACGGTTAAAACAGCAATTTGCCAAGGGTGAAATCGATAGAACCGAATTCAAAGCAAAGATGGACGACCTGCGAACCATGCGTTAGTTGTGCTAATTTGAATTGTATATCATTTTTCATCAAGTTGGCACATGGTTTGATTTGAAAATGTATTAACCTTATTGATTTAAGCGTAACTTTAAATTTCAAAATAGGAGGGAGAAGAAGCAGAAATGGAACTCATAATATTAACTTTGACAATTTCGGCACTAGTGACGCTAACAAAGCTTTTTTTCAGCATAGCTCAAAAACCGATTAAAATTCGCATGACAGTCAATAATGAGAACAAAATATCGAAGCACCGCTGTTAACGTCCCCGAACAGTCGTTGGAGATGTCGACCCAAGCTGGGGTTACCGGTCTATCTGACACAGTTTTGCTTTCCGTGGGAGGCAGGCTAAAAACAAAAACCTTCCGGCTCTCACCTTATTTAAACGGTGCGGCTGCCGCTATCGGTATCGTCTTATTTTATCTGGGCTTGATCACCCTTAGTTCGGATTGGTATAATGCCATGACGCAATTCGAGAAGTACCGGTGGTGGATTTTATCGCTCGCCGCCGGTTTTGGCATACAGGTCGCCCTTTTTGTTTGGCTCAAAAAACAGCCTCGAAAGACGCCCCTGAAAGGTGCCAAATCGAGCCTGGCTGCCACCGGCGGGATATCCTCCGCCTCCATGGCGGCCTGTTGTGCACATTATCTGGTACCGATTTTGCCGGTCCTCGGTCTGCCGTTTCTGTCAACCGCTGCCGCCGGGCTGGCCGAGTATCAATCCCTATTGTTTCTACTGGGTGTTATTTCAAATCTGGCAGGTATCGGATTTATGCTCCGTCTGATGGCAAAGAACGACCTGATACCACAAGAGGTTGTGGCAAAATACCTGACCATCGGGACACAACGGAAAAATTAAGATAGGAGTTAACCATGCAAAAAAGCGGAACCGCTTTCTATTTCTTGACCGGACCCCCTAGTGCCAACGCATGTGGCTATGGATCCTCCGGCGGTAAAGATTACGTTCCCCAGCGCCAGGGTGGTGCCGACAATTATATGGCCGAAAAATCCGCCATATCGCCCGAACAAGCCCGTGAAATTGTCGCCAATCATATAAACAAATTAAACCCTGACCTGAAGGTCGGGAACATTAACGATGCCGGCAGTTTTTTCGAGGCAGAAATTCTTTCCAAGGACAAGGAAATAATACAACTTCTGGGCGTCGATAAGTTTTCGGGACGACTGATGCTGCTTAACTAAATACTCAAGTTTCGCACCCCCAATGGGGCACGGTGCCGCATCTGGTGTGGGGTAAATAAAATTTTTTGGAAAAACAATGAGGCAACCGTGGTAAACCGGTATCAATAAAGTAATCACCGTGCACAGGCACGCGATGGTCTGGTTTCTTTTGCAATATCAGTTGCTTCTGAAATGATAACTCTTAAAAAGTTTTGTGCCGTTGTCAAAGCGCTCAACATCAATTTTTTCCAGGAAAATTTCTTTTTACCCTATGCCTGATGCGACTTTTCTCAAAATATCGGGTGCGAAACTTGAGTAAATAAATGGTGAAATAGATTTTTAGTAAGATAGACCGAATCTAGCCGTCTTTCAAAAAGGAGGTGATCCATATGAAACGATTTGTTTTGCCCCGGACTGCCCACTGCAGTGAGGGCTGCTAAATTCAGTCCCGGGTACGACGTTAAACTGCCCTTTTGTTGAAAAGCTTGCATTTAAAATTTCCAAAGGCGATCGCGTGGTCCTCAAACTGAAAAGCAGCCATGCTGTCCACGGCTTCAGCCTGAAAGACTTCGGTTTTTTCATAAAGGAGAGAAAATGTGAATAGGCATAAGACCGTATTTTTCATTACCCTGGGTTTGTTGACGATATTTACAGCCGTTTATCTTTGGGCCGCTTCGAGCACGGCACAGTCAGCGCCCAAAAACACCAGAAACCGGAGTATTCAAGGCAGGGTCGTGTCTGAATATGGTCCGGTACACAACGCCCGTGTCCGGGTTGCCGGCGATGAATCGTTTACCACGACCGACCGGCAGGGGCGATTTGAAATAGGAACCGGACATCGGCCGGCCAAAAGCTTAAAGGTGACCGCCGGCAAAGACGGCTGGTTTAATAATGGCGTAATGGCCTATCCTGTCGGCGAGACCGGGGATATATTTCTAAATCCGATACCAAGGGGCGACCGTCCCGGGTATCGGTTCATTTCTCCGACCGTATGCGCTCGATGCCATAACAAACTGGCCCGCTATTGGGACCGGTCTAAAATGGCCCACACCACTTCCAACCCCAAAGTGCTTGACATGTACAATGGAACCGACGCCTCCGGCAGTAAAGGCGTCGGTCCGGGGTACAAGTTAGACAATCCACAGAATGACGGCAACTGCGTCAGTTGCCATGCGCCGTCGACAGCAGTTTCCGACTCGGGAGTTAAAAATTTAAACGATGCTCTGTGGTCGCCTCGGGCAGAATGGGACGGGATCAGCTGTGATTACTGTCACAAGGTGAGAAAGGTCATCAGGAAAAAAGCCAATCCCAGCCGTATGGGACCGATAATGAAACGGCTGACCCCGGCCAGTGGCAATACGATTCTGGTCCTGGGCCCATATGATGATGTGGTCAACTCAGTCATGGCAGCTTCATACAGCCCGGTTTTTGACCAGGGACGTTTTTGTTCCACCTGCCACAGCCATTTTGAGAAGCTGTCTTCAGGTACTGTTTGGGATCGAAACCGGGTTTACACCGATTTGGAATGGAAGGGATTCGGTCTTGAAGACAACACCGAGCTGCCGATCCAGACCACCTATCAGGAGTGGAAACAGTGGCAGGGGCAACTGTCTGCCGATGACGCCAACAAAGGCAAGAGATGCCAGGACTGCCACATGAGCTGGCGCAAGGAAATGCTGCCCTATGACAATTTCGTCGTGGAAGGCAGTGCCCGGAATATGTGGGGAACCAAACGTTCACCCCGCAACATCCGGCCGCATCATTTTGAAGGTGGTACTGAAACCCAGCTCAAAACAGCCTTGTCCATGGAGGTGGCAGCCGATATCATTGGCAAAACCTTGACCGTAAAGGTATTCATTACCAATACCAATGGCGGCCACTGGGTGCCTACCGGCGAGACCATGCGGAGTGTGATGCTTCTGCTGAACACGACCGATTCCAATGGAAAGCCACTGAAAATGATCAAAGGATCTCGATTGCCCGAATGGGCCGGCAGCGGGAATGATGCCGCGGGCAATTATGCCGGGTTGTCCGGAGCGGTTTTTGCGCGGGTGCTTCAGGATGACCAGGGCAACCTTCACGTGCCTTTCTGGAAAGCGACGTCAGTTGCTTTAGATACACGTATCCGTCCTAAAAGGACCGAAATCTTTGAATTCGAGTTCGCGGTCGACGATCCCGAAGACGAGCCCACAACGGAGGTCAAACTCATTTATCGGCCGGTCATCAAACCCCTGGCCCAACTTAAAAAATGGAAGGTAGAGGATATCCTAATCACCAGCATTATCTGGTAACAGAAGGAGGAAAATTTGTTGAAATCAATGGATCAGACCGGTATCGGTGGGCCTTCGGACCTTCCACCAGGCAAACACACTATCAACACCTGGCATGAAAAACTGAAAACAAAAAAGCAGACCGCGGTGCTTCCGGGTCAGGGTGGGGTGACTATTCAGATTGATCTCACCAGGGGGGCACGCCAAGCGCATTGCATAAGTAAACCATGTTAACCGACATTTCCATAATATTGGCGTTTTCCGCCGGTCTGATCTCATTTTTATCCCCTTGCATACTGCCACTCATTCCCGGATATATATCTTTTATATCAGGAGTCTCCCTTAGGGATCTGGAGACGGATACCGATCGCCGCTTGTTTTTGAACCGAAAGCACCTGATCGTGATGCTCAATTCCATGTTTTTCATTTTAGGATTTTCGGCGGTCTTTGTCCTCCTGGGCGCTTCGGCCACATGGATTGGGGCGATGCTGACATCAAAACTCGGATTTTTTACCAAACTGTCCGGCCTGGTCATCATTTTTTTCGGAATCTTAAAGATGGGCCTCATCCGCCCGCTGTTCTTTTTAAGGGATTTTAAAATTCCGATGAAGGCCGAGAAAGGCGGGTTTGTCGGTGCTGTGCTGCTGGGAGCCGCATTCGCTTTTGGCTGGACACCCTGCATCGGCCCCGTGCTGGGAAGCATTTTAACCTTTGCGGGAACCATGGGCCAGGTGGATCAGGGTGTTCGCATGTTGCTGGTCTATTCCCTGGGACTGGGAATTCCGTTTTTTCTTACCGCTCTGGGGGTTCAATATTTTTTTAGGTTTTTTAACCGGATCAAAAAATACATGGGGCTTATCGAAAAAACCAGCGGCCTGGTCCTGGTGGCCATGGGTGTGTTGATCTTTACCAATTCGCTGACGCTGCTTCAGGCTTATTTGCCGTTCTTAAACCGATTTGCTTTGTGATAAACCGATTACCGTGAGGATCAATGCACTTTAGGCCCAAAACTTTATTTACACTGATGATCTGTTTCGCCTTGACGATTTTTGCGTGGCCGGCCTATTCCGCCTCCAAACCAATTACGCCCGCCGATCAGGAACAGATAAACGGCCTCTTCAAGACCCTGGGGATCATCAAACTTGCCGGCATTGCGCCGCCAATTGACATCGAGCTTGAGGACTTAAGCGGCAAGATGATCCGTGTTTCTGATTTTAAGGGCAAAATCGTATTCATAAATTTCTGGGCCACCTGGTGCCCGGACTGCCGGGTTGAAATGCCGTCGATGGAAAAGCTGTTTCAGCGGTTTAAAGATCGTGATTTTGCCATGGTGGCAGTTAATTTACGGGAATCCCCAAAAAAGGTGAGCGCTTTTTTTAAAAAATACAAACTGTCGTTTACTGCCCTTTTGGATAGGAAAGGCCGAACCGCTCTTCCCTTTGGCATCAGATCCATCCCCACCACATTTATTCTGAATCAAAAGGGAGGCCTAATAGGCAAAGTCCTTGGGCCGCGTGAATGGGAAAGCGAAGCCGCCACCATCCTATTTGAACTCCTGATCGAGGACAAGGCTGCGCCGGCAACCTGAAAACCAAACCATCAATATTTCCGTTTTCCCTATGAATTCAAATCAGAAAAAAACCTCCTTACTGATCATTTTATGTCTGCTGGCGGCCCTGGCAATCCCTTTGTCAATCCGGGTGTTACCGCGTCCGGGGCGCACCCACCGGATCGACCTTGAAGCCGTCAGATACGGCTATTCCCCGGCAAAAATAATCGTAAACCGGGGCGATTCCGTTATCTTCAAACCGACGTCCAAAGATGTGACCCACGGGTTTTATCTGGACGGGTACCCGGTGGAATTTATCATCAAACAGCAAGGGATTGCGTATCAGAAATACACCTGGGAAGATGAAAAGGGAAATCTCAAGACCGACTGGGACAAGGTATCGGAAATCGAATTTGTGGCCGATAAGCCCGGCAAATTTACTTTCCGCTGTACCCAGGTTTGCGGAAACCTGCACCCTTTTATGACCGGGGAGTTGATTGTACGGCCCAACAGCCTTTATCACGTTGCCGTTTCTTTATCGGTATGGATCGTCCTGAGTCTGCTGTTGTGGTTTCGACAAGATTTGAAACCAAAACATGGGAGAGGTAAAAAAATCAATCTGATGGAGTCGATTCCGGGGCTGAAATGGATGGTCAAACGGCGCAGCCTGCAATTTATGCTGCTGTTTCCTGGGTTCATCATCTTTTATTTGTTTATCATCAGCAGCCTCTGGGGCACCCCTGTGGGGAATCGCAACATTACGATTATTATCGTATGGATCCTGTGGTGGTTTGCACTCAAGGCCGTTTTTGTCCCGCTGGGCGGAAGGCTCTGGTGCATGATCTGCCCTCTCCCTGCACCCGCCGAATGGATCAGCCGCCGCAGCCTGACCGCCGTCCGATTTATTCAAAAGCCGATTAGGGGTCTCCACCACCGTTTCATCGGCCTTCAAAAAGATTGGCCGGAAAAAATCCGCAACATGTGGCTCCAGAACATCATCTTCATGCTGATGATATCCTTTGGCATCATCTTGATTACCCGTCCGGTGGCCACGGCGATTCTATTCCTGGCGATCCTGGCGGCGACGCTGTTTTTGGTTCTTTTTTTTCGACACAGGGTCTTCTGCCTATACCTGTGTCCGGTGGGGGGGTTTTTGGGAAACTATTCCATGGCATCGGTAACAGCCATCCGGGCCGTCGACCCGGAAGTTTGTCACAAACACAGGGATAAATGCTGCCTTAGTGGCGGGCCCGGCGGCTGGGCCTGCCCCTGGGACCAGTATATCGGTGAGATGAACCGCAACAATTACTGTGGGTTCTGTACCGAGTGTATCAAAAGTTGCCCCAAAGATAATGTTGGGATTTTTCTGCGGCCTTTCGGATCGGATCGGATGCTAAAAGGCTATGATGAGATGTATAATGTGATCATCATGCTGGTGGTCGCGATCGCCTTCAGTATAACTATGCTGGGTCCCTATGGATTTGTCAAGGAAGCCGCCAATGTAACCGAAAGCCGTCAGATGCTTTCTTTTCTGATTTATCTGGCCGTTCTGTGGGGCGCAGCCCTTGTCGTCTTTCCAGGCCTTTTTATACTAACCACCAAAGGAGCCCGGCGGTTGACCGGAAATTTGATCAATGGTAAGGATTTGACTTTGCGACTGTCCTACATTTTGATTCCCTTGGGCATTTTTGCCTGGATCGCTTTCAGCCTGCCGTCAGTGATGGTCAATTATAATTACATCCTCATCGTCTTATCCGACCCCTTGGGATTGGGATGGAACCTTTTTGGAACTGCCGATGCCCCCTTTAACCCATTTTACCCCGAATGGATACCTGTTATTCAGGGGGTAATTCTGCTGACAGGGTTATATTTAGGGATTAGCAGGGGGTATCATGGACTAGAAAATATCGTTCAAAACCCTTTTTTGAGGGTTAAGGCTTTGATCCTGCCATCCCTGTTTGCTCTTTTTGTAGTCAATATATTGTTGAAACTTTATATGGGCTAAAATGAATATTTTTTACCCACCCAAATAACCGTTCACAGGTGAAGCTGGCTACTTATTACCCGCTTTTTGTTTCATCTCTCCCGAAATAGATCTCCATCCATAGGAGAAATATATTAAGATTTGTAATTACAGATAGTTACGATCAACTATCATGCTGTGGCATAACATTTGCATTTATATCGTAATATACCTAAAATCCAAAAAAGGAACTGCTTTTATGAATAAACATTACCATCCGGGATCTTTATCGAAAATAGCAGACATCTCAACCGATGATGTCAAAAGCTATGTCAAAAAGCTGATTGGAAAAGAACTTGGACCTATGATCATAGCCAACGATAGTGCTGCAAAGACCCGGAAAACCATCGCAAGCCAACATAAAAATCCGCAAAACCGGCCGGAACGATGCAGTAAAAAGAAAGAGTTATCCGATGAATGACCTGCCCGCATATGGCCACTGGCAACTGGTCGTCTTCAACTCGCTTTTAATTTTGTTTTTCGCTTTTAGTTTTTTTAAACCCAAAAGCCGGCGAGACTGGCGCACTTTCGGTACTTTTTCTGCATTTGTGGTTGCCCTTTTTACCGAGATGTACGGTTTTCCACTGACCATTTACTTATTGTCGGGTTGGCTGAGCAATCGTTTTCCGGATATCGAATGGTTTTCGCATGACGCCAGTCACCTTCTTCAGACCCTCTTGGGGTGGCAGGGTAATGCCCATATCGGTCCGTTACACATTATCAGCACTGTCGCAATAGTCGGCGGTCTTTTCCTGCTCGGCGCTGCCTGGAAAGTGCTCTATAAGGCCCAGAAAAACGGAGAGATTGCTGCAACCGGACCATATTATAGAATCCGGCATCCCCAATACACGGCATTCATGGCGATTATGATCGGTTTTCTGCTTCAGTGGCCGACTTTGCCGACCGTGATTATGTTTCCATTTCTGGTCCTGACATATGTTCGTTTGGCCCGAAGAGAAGAACAGGAATCATTGGCAGTGTTCGGAGACCATTATGCCAGATATCTTGAACATACACCTCGATTTGTCCCAAAACTGTTTGCAGACAGCATACCGGCAGGTCGTATATGACATAATGAAATAGATAGAAAAAATGAAGCGTAAAACAAAAACTTGGAGAAAAAGGAAATGATAACCCTGCTGTTGCTCTTTGCATTCGTGGTTGTTGGGTTGTTACTTTTTTCCAGGTGGGTGATCCGCATTGGTGAAAAAGACAAGAAGGTGACACATGATAAGCCCAAAGCTGTGGATATCCTGCAGGAACGCTATATGCATGGAGAAATAGACGAGGCGACATTCAAAGCCATAAAAAAAGATCTCGGATAATACAATATATCAGGGTGAATATAATTATCAAAAAACCCGGAAATTGATGTGGTTCAGACGAAATTTTATAATTGTCACTCTTCATGGCCGCTTGGCAGATCTTGGTAAACGCTTATCTTTTTCCTTCCTTTTTTAGCTTATTTTAGATTATCTCGAAGATTATTACTTGCCTGCAAAAGACGAACCGCTATATTCTGCGATGTAAGTATTGTCTAATATCCTGATTTAAAAGAGGTTTTGATGGGCATCAGCACAAAAAAAGGCGACAGCGGGTATACCAGCCTGTTAAGAGGAGAAAGGGTACCCAAGTATCATCCGATCACAGAAGCTCTCGGGGCACTCGATGAAGCCAACTCATTTTTAGGGCTGGCCAGGGCCTCTTCAAAAGAAAAGCGAACCAAACGAATCATCCTGCAGATACAAAAACATCTTTTCATTATAGGCGGTGAGCTTTCGGTTCCCAAAGGAAAAGGCAAACCACCTAAAAACATCGTTTCCGAAAAAGAAGTGAAATGGCTGGAAAAGTTTATTGAAGAACTGGAGGAGGCCCTATCACTTCCACCTGGCTTTGTGGCTTTTGGACAGCAAGAGGGATCCTCCCATTTGGATGTGGCCCGAACAAGTGTTCGGAAAACAGAACGGTTAGTGGTTAAGTTGAAAAGCGATAACATGATTGAAAATCGCTACATTCTCAAGTATCTGAACCGGCTTTCGGATTTGTTATTCGTACTCGCATGTCTCGAAGAAAAGGATGAGAAAGATAGACAAAAGGTCAGCCGGGCCCTATTTCGTTTTCAACTATCTGATCCAATGTTTCGTAAATGGACTTTCGTGATCGGTGCCCTGATTATGGCGCTTATTCTCACAGTTCTTTTACTTTTTTTCTTTCATGGTAACACCCAGAAAGTACCTACCAGTCAAACAAATGGACATATGAAACAAATGGAACCCATGCATCAGCAAATCGACAAGTGAACGGTTTTTGAAAACAAGCGACATACATTGAGCGCAAAAAGAATGGGGGATTCAATACAATCCGGAAAATGGGATAATGAAAAATCGCTTTATTTCAGTGTGGCCCTCATTTCGATTTCAATAATGATGTTGGAGATCGGACTGACCCGAATGTTTTCGGTAATGTTCGAATTCCATTATGTATTCTTGGTCTTGTCATTGGCCATTTTAGGGTTGGGGGTTGGGGGGATTTATGTTCATAAACAGCTTTGGAAGACATCAAATCCAGATTTAACTTCTGTGCAAAATCTTTTGCCCGTCTCCTCGGTAATGATGGCACTTTCAACCCTTATGATGACGGTTCTTATCACCGAAGTTACCCTCTTCCAACATATATATCTGGCTGTTTTAGCTGCATTTATTCCTTTCTTCTTTGGAGGGGTATTCCTATCAGCAGCTTTCCGCTTATTCCCGAAAAGGAGTCCCCAGATTTACGCAGCCGACCTGATTGGGGCTTCCATCGGTACGCTTTTAATCCTTATTATACTCAAAATCGGCCCTGTTAATGCAAACTTGCTTGTGGCACTGCTGGTATCGATTCCTGCAGGGTTACTCCCAATTCGGGGATTATCTGATACCTATAAAAAAAGAGTGTCATTGTTTCTAACAGGAATTCTTTTTTCGATTTTTATTCTCAATACCTACGGTTCTTTTTTCGGCACGATTTCATTAGCCAGGGGTGCCCACAAAGAGATGTTTCATTTGCTTGAGCATCCTGAGAGAAAGGCATCTGTCATCGAATCCCGCTGGAGCGCTTTTGGTAGAACAGACCTTGTGGTTGACGTGAAAAATCCGGACCAAAAGATTTTTTTCATAGACGGATCCGCTGGAACTGCAATGTATCGCTTTGATAAAGATATAAACAGCCTGGACATCCCCGAGTTCAACAATTTTTCGGGGTATTTCCCTTTCAAATTGTTACCTGAAAAAGAGAAGGAGAAGGTATTGATCATTGGCTCTGGAGGGGGAAGAGAAGTGCTCATCTCTCTTAAGGGAGGCGCTAAAAATATTACAGCAGTTGAAGTCAATGCGGATCTGGTGGATTTGATGAAAAAATATTCCGATTTCAATGGAGGAATTTACAATGACTTCCCTGGAGTCAAGGTGGTCGTTGAAGAAGGAAGGAATTTTATCCGGGCCGGAAACGAAAAATATGACATCATTATGCTGAGTATTCCGATAACCAAAACCGGTCGAAGCCCCGAAGGATTTTCCCTCACAGAAAATTTTCTTTTCACCGTTGAATCAATCAACGATTATTTAGATCGACTCAATGATAACGGTCGGCTGATTGTTGTGGCCCATAATGATATGGAGATCTTCCGCCTTGTCTTCACCAGTTTATCAGCCCTTAGCAAAATGGGTATCTCACCCGCTGCGGCGATGAAGCACATCTATACTTTAGGACCGGAGATGTTTCCGGTATTTGTACTGAAAAAATCACCTTTATCGCCGCAGGAAGCTCAAAAAATTCATGAAAATATGCATGAGCACGGTTATTCAACCCATACATCTTTCATCCCTTTTGTCGAGCAAGTCACACACGCTATCCCTTTGAGCGAAAAGATATACGTAGAACATGAGATGCTAAATCGGGATTTATACCTCATTTCCAAAGGAGAGGTTAATCCGACGGAGCTAATCAGGATCGTCGATTTCGATCTCAATGCTGTTACGGACAACAACCCCTTTTTTTATAAATTTGAAATCGGATTACCGTTTATCATCACTTTCTTACTGGTCATGTCAACGATTGCCCTGGCGGGAGGATGGCTAATTCGACCGGGAAACACTCAGAACCGCAATACCCCTAAAAGCAATATCCTCTTTTTGATGTTGTTTTCATTCCTAGGAGTCGGTTTCATGTTGATTGAGATTCCTTTGATCCAGAAATTTATGCTGTTTTTAGGGCAGCCGATTTATTCCGTAGCCATGTTGCTTTTTTCCCTTTTAATCGGTGCAGGGATCGGTAGTTGGATCAGCGGGGTTAAGTGGAAGAGGAGGATACGCGCAAAACTCTGCATTTCTGCGGTGGTTGTCGGTCTAATAACCGGAACATATATTCTAGTTCTAAATCCAATATTCGATTTTTTCCTCGGCTCACCCTTTGTCATACGGATCTTTGTATCTTTTCTTTTGTTGCTGCCTTTGGGGTTTTTCCTGGGTATGCCTTTTCCACTCGGCATGAAATTGATGGGCGAATTTGGTTTTGAACAGTATCTGCCCAGAATGTGGGGCATCAATGGAATCGGTTCCGTACTGGGTTCCGTCTTATCCATTGCATTGGCCATCAGTTTTGGCTTTTCCTACGCCATGGCGCTCGGCGCTTTGCTCTACATTTTCATCTCTATCCTGTTTTTCATTAATCAAAATGACATGTAATTTTGCCATGACCATGGCTGGATACTTTTTGCCCACATGAAGCCCTTTAAAGAATAGTAATTGGATACTTTGTATCCATTTTTTTTGCCATCCCTCCAGAACATAACATTTCCATTGCCATCAAAAGCAAATAATACATGTAAAATCAGATGGTTAAATGATTAAAGCCACCCTGTGGCACGTCAATTGCGTATATGAAGAGCAAAGCCTTGAAAATATGGATATGGGTGGTTTGGCAATGAAGAGATTATCCACCTGAGCTATTATGAAAAAGATAGCAAAACATTCAATACGAGGAGGAAAATAAAATGGGATGGTTTGACAAACATTGTGAAAAGTGCGGAATTAATGTAGATAAGAACATCGCACCCCGGCGTTTTGGCAAGTATTTTTGTTCAGATGAACATGCCGAAACATATGCAAAAGAGGTAGAAGAGATGAGAAAGAACATGCCACAACAAAAGAGTAGTGGAGGGTGTTGTTAAGTTTGGATGTAAAAGGAAAAACAATAGTCCTAGGGGTAACTGGCGGAATCGCAGCATACTGGGCCGCAGAGATTATTGGTGCATTAAGGGATAGAGAAGCAGATGTTCATGTTATCATGACGAA
Source organism: Desulfobacterales bacterium (assembly GCA_011049715.1). GTDB lineage: Bacteria > Desulfobacterota > Desulfobacteria > Desulfobacterales > UBA2156 > UBA2156. The sequence continues at coordinate 936 of DRHF01000430.1, read as the reverse complement.
GAATGCGACTCATTTTATATCGCCACTTACACTCCAAACAATCTCTGAAAATAAGGTACTCACCAATTCATTTGAGTTATCAGGTGAAATAGAAATAAGCCATATATCTTATGCCAAAAAAGCAGATTTGATATTAGTGGCACCGGCGACTGCCAACTTTATTGGTAAAATAGCAACCGGTATTGCCGACGATGTCTTATCAACAACTATCATGGCTGTTAACGCACCCGTGCTAATTTGCCCGGCAATGAATGATATGATGTGGGCGAATAAAATTGTGCAGGAAAATGTGGAAAAGCTTAAAAAACACGGTTATTACTTTGTCGACCCAGAATATGGTGTAATGGCCTGTGGTGGCATGGGCGTTGGAAGGTTGGCAAGTATGGAATCTATTTTGGGTAAACTAATGGCACTTTAACCGGGCCGGGTTGACACCCCGGCTTGGTTTTAACAACTGTGTTTTAAAATTATTATCTCAAGTTTCGCACCCCCAATAGGGCACAGTGCCGCATCTGGTTACCCTATGCCTGATGCGATTTTCCTTAAAATATTAGGTGCGAAACTTGAGTTATTATCCATCACCCGAGACATCTGTCTCGTAATCTCATACCCTATCATGCTACAATCCATCATCCCGGACCCTTCTTCCATCATTTTCTTCATTTCCGTTTTTGAATATGAACAAAAGAAAAGATGACGGGCAAGTTCTCGATTGGGATCCGAACATTCAAGTTAGACATAAAAACGGCCTAAAAAAGGGAGACAAATTACCATGAACTTTCGCGGAAAAGTTATGCGCAGTTCCGTAGCGATTTTTTATTTATTAATCGGGCTCGAAATTGTCATCATGGTTAGTCCCTTTGCGGCCTATTTCTATGCCGGGTATGGCCCGCTGCTCAACACGCTTTATGCCTTTCCGGCCACTGCCTGGCTGAC
>DRHF01000429.1 GCA_011049715.1 Desulfobacterales bacterium | reverse complement strand
TCGATGAATTTGTCGAACTGGATTCTCTCGTTTTGGCAACCAAGGCGGTTGCTCTGGCGACACAGGAATGGTGCTCGCTGGAAAAAATGTCATGACGGCAATCATTGATCTGGATCATGTATCTCGTGTGAGGGAATTCGGAACGATCGGTAAATTTGAAGATGCAATCGCATTGCTAAAAAGTTTGAATGCTGAGAAGCACCTCAAGGAAGCGAGCGAAATGTTTAAAGAAATGGACCTGAAGTGGGATTTAGATAAATTGAAAGGTAATGCTATATGAAAATTGCGTTTATCATTCCTGCTGCAGATATAAGAAGAACATTTTCATATCGATTGGCGGATAAATTTTACGGACCTCGACATCCCATAACGGGCCCTTTAATTTTAGGAAGCATTTTGAATCATTCAGGTCACCAGGTGGAGATCTATGAGGAGCTTTTTAAGGATATCGACTTTCGAAAAGTTGAGGAAGCAAATTTAATAGGAATAAATATTATGACTTCCACTGCAGTTCGGGGGTATAAGATTGCAGACTTTATTAAAAGAAAAACCAATAAACGGATTATCATTGGAGGCATTCATGCATCGGTACTGCCTGAAGAAGCTTTAAAGCATGCGGATCAGGTCATAGTGGGTGAAGCGGAAAGCGTAATAAGAGAAGTTGTTGAAGGAAAATGCAAAGATAAAATTGTTTATGCCCCATCGGTGAAGAACCTTGATGAAATTCCGTTTCCTAACTATTCGTTGTTAAAGACGCCATATAATGCATTAAATGTTTTGACTTCAAGAGGGTGCCCTTACAGTTGTAATTTCTGTACAACTACGCGGATGTTTTTTCCTTATAGGCAGAGAAGTCCGGAAAATGTTATTGAAGAATTAAAAATTTACAAGAAAAAAGGGCTTAAATACTTATGCTTCCAGGATGACAATTTTACAGCCGATAAGGAAAGGGCGAAAGAAATATTAGATAAAATGATTTTCCATCGGCTGATATTTAAAGAAACTTTTTTTTACGCAAGAACGGATATGTTTGATGATTCAGAATTGTTGGACCTTCTTAAGAGGGCAAATTTTCGAAGAGTATTTATAGGCATCGAATCTTTGAATCAACAATCTCTAAAATACGTAAACAAGAAACAGACGCTTACAAACATAGAACAAATGAGGGATCAGCTAAATAAGTATAAATTTAAACTCATAGCCAGTTTCGTTATCGGCTTGGATCATGATGACATTGAAGATATTCAAAGAATGGTTAGTTTTTCTAAAGAAATAAATGCATATCAATTGCAACCCCAAATTTTGACGCCGTATGTTGGAACGCCGATTCATGATCAGCTTGAAACGGAAGGAAGAATCCTCACCAAAGACTGGGAAAAATATGATATGATGCATGTTGTATTTCAACCCAAGAACATGACACCTCGGACTTTGCAACAAGAATTTTTCAATGCTTTGAACAGCTTTTATTCACTTCGCTCCCCTTGGAATGATTTTAAACATTTGGGATGGATGGATGGAATGAAAAAAATTGCCTTTAACATGGTAATAAAATTTGGTGCAAAAATGGGATCTATAAAATTCATAGCGAGAGCATAACTGTTTGTCAGAAAAAGTATGTTCGGTGGGTGCCGATGGAATATTGTATAATTACCGACTCTTAATTTTTAACTGGGGATTCATGCTTTGCTTTGCTGTATGAAAAAATCAAGGCCGATATTTTCAAGGTTTCGGTTCAAAATCAATGTCCGAAGGGCTGTGTTTTGCCGTTAGCTATTTTTTAATTAACCATTTGTGATATGATCAAAAAGCAGAGAAGAGGCGAGTTGTGATATATAATGGATGAACAACTTTTGGGCTGGCTTGAAAATCTGCGATTTCTCCAACATCTATGTTGTGGAACTGAATTGCATGTAACTGCTATGAAACACAGGTTTTTTACCAGTTCTAAAACTTGTGATTTTCCATACATACCTCAGTTTTTTTATCCTTCCAGACAACCTGACATATCCAAAAGATATCTCAGCATTTGTTTTCCTTCAAAACACGGGATAATGTGCCAATTTGGATGAACAAATAGAGCATTTAATCTTGATACCAACGACAGGAATACCTGTATGGATATGCACTATTCTGGATCGTCAATTTCCGGGGAATGGCAAACTCAATGTGCATCAAAACATTAATTTCCAATACCCCTGAAGATCCCATATATAGTGATTGATCACGTTTTTTTGAACTTCAAGTTATCGCAGCACTATGTCTATATATACGTTGATTTTTGATTTTCGGGTTGCGAGCAATGCCAAAATCATTCCTCAGAAATCAAAGAAAGACCTCTTCAATCCCAATATTCTATTTTTGGGCTTTAGTTTTATGATATTTTGACATGATAATACGAATTCGATAGAATGTACCTTGTGAGAAGCATGGCACACCCGGGGGTATCACAGGTTTTCCAACCCTGGTGTTTATCTCAATGCATCTCAACAAATGCCAGGCATGAGATACGGAAAGGGTATATGACGACTAAAGAGAAAAGAGAACGTGTCAGGCGCTTGGTTGATATCCCCATACAGTTTATTGTCCAAGGTCGTCTTTACCAAGGACAGATTAAAAATATGGGCAAAGAGGGCTGGGTCAAAAATATAAAAAAAGGTGGTGTTTTTATCGAAACAGGAATGTCATTTTCGGTCGGGCAGATTATTTCAATGACTTATTCATCTCCTCATTTTGGAGAAAAAAACAGAATTGGCACAATCATTCGGGTTGAACCTCATGGTATTGGGGTGAAATTTGGGCATTGGGAATAATACTTTGAACTCGAAAATCTTTAGCAAAGGAGGATGCCATGAGAAAGATTACACTACAGTTCTTTCAGCTTTTCCTAGCCATTTTTATCATATATGCAATGTTGCACAATTTTCCTAACGGTGTTTTATTGGTTCGAATTTACCAGGATTTAATCTTGCCACTACACCAAAATTTATTGGTGTCGCTTTTATGTCTTGTTTGTATGTTTTTAATCGGAAAGTGGAAAAAAGCTTCAGATAGGGTTTTTGATATACCTACTTACAGGGAACCAAACCAGCCGGTTGTATTCCTTTCTTAGTAGGCCCAATTGCATACAGGCAAGGGGAAATCAAGTCAAACCTGGGATTGATTTTTAGAGCTACCACTATGACAACCAAAGAGAACAGAGAACATATCAGGCGCCCTGTTGACATACCAGTAGATTTTATTGTCCGGGGTGAGCATTACAAAGGACAGATTAAGAACATAAGCAAAGAAGGCTGGATTAAGATAACGCATGGAGTGTTACGCCGATGTAGGAATGTAAACAAAGGCGGTGTTTTTATCGAAACAGGGGGTTCATTTTCAACTGAACAAAATATCTCAATAACATATCAATCACTCAATTTAGGGAAAGAAAACAGAATCGGCACAATCGTCCGGGTTGAACCTCACGGAATTGGGGTGAAATTCAGAAAACTATAATATAGCGAATAAAGAGGGGAAAAACTGGACGGTGGACGGAGGAACCCCGCACGATACCTCTCCCGTTGGGTATTCGTCACTATACTTAACGGGAAGATCCCCTCCGGAACTTTGTTTATTACAAGGCCGAATTTGACAACTGGCTACCCACAAAGAAGGGTATCAACATAGACACGGAAACCTGGCCTGAGTTTAAGAAGCTGATAGAAAAGGTTGATAAGGCTATAAATGAGATCTCATAAAGGAAAGCCCCTGGCTACCGACCAGAGGCTTTTAAAAGAGCTGCAGGGCGGTACAGAAGAGATGGAAATTGAGGCTAATGCGAGGGGGTGCATCAACCCCACTTATCCAATACAATACCATAATGTGAATGTCAAGGGAGAAACCATTAGCCAATTCAGGAGGTAATAGACAATGCCGGAAGAAAAGGCGAACTCCACAAACAACTCATCCAAAAAGCCGGTAAAAAAATTAACCGTGGACGAGATGGTGGCAGCTTTCGAGGCGAGAGGCGGGAAGAAGACCGAACCCGAGAATAAAGAAGAGGATGGAAAGACACAGACGCCCGATACCAACGCGGATACAGACAAAGAATAGAACCGGTGCGCTCTCACTCGTCAGGAACCCGGCGAATAAATATACGATCATATCGCATATGCAATTTTCGGATGTTTGAAGTATTTCATAACACGCTTGGGTAGCTTGAATGCCGACTTGGTCCTCACTGGGTGGCGTTGCAGGGAGGGTCCCTCATTCGCTACGTTACACCTTTGATATTCCATACATACCTTCAAAATTTCCAGCCTGTAAAAACCTGAGATATCACCTATGCGATCAGGTCAGATGAATGGGGTGAATGCGCTATAAATCTTTCGTGCTGAGGTGATCTCAGAGATTGTGATATCGATTTGTTTTGTGAAGATTTTAAGAAGTTTCTTTTAAGAGAGCATCACATTTCAAAAACACCATGGGTGATTTTCAGAGCTCTTTCTGTTCCCAGTCTGTTTACCGAAAAGTGCCTTCTTGACAATACGACCGGTATCCGGTATCTGAATCCAAATCGTCTGTTGCCGGATGATGATTGCCGTTTTTTCTGGTTCCACTATATATTGGGATGCATTCGGTTAC
>DRHF01000428.1 GCA_011049715.1 Desulfobacterales bacterium | reverse complement strand
TCATCCAAGAGGAGTACTACCATAATTTTCGCAGTTTCAGTAATAGCGCGATTTATCGAATAATTATGTCAAAGAACAGAAAGCGCACGGTGGATGCATTGCCCATAGCCGCATGACCGCACAAAACTTAGGACTGTCAAGTTATATAGAGAACTGGATAAAATTACATATGATACAAATTCCTGCTCACATTCAAATCCGCTACAAAGCCCTTTTAATCAAAAAGGCCATTCCGGAAAGATATCATTATTATTATATAAAATGGTTACGATATTATTTGGATTATGATCTAAAATATAAGTTTAATCAATAAAATGGAGCCATCGAACGTTGCAAAACCACCGCGCTGTTTCTCTAATGCCACATTGTGGTAGAACTGGTCAAGATAATTTAATATTCTTTAAATTTCATCATTGAGGGATAGCTCCTCAAAATATCCTTGAAAATGGGGTTTTTATTATAAGGTAGATGGGGAAAATTTGATGGGAAGAATACTCAATTGGTTACAGCAAGATATCCGTCTTCTCTCTTTAACTCTTATGCTCATCTAATGCTTTTCGAACACTATCAGCCATTTTTTTCATAACAAGTGGTTTCATCAAAAAACCGCTGATGCCGATTCTTTTAGCCTTTTCTTCAGAGATCAGATCGCTGAAACCTGTGCAAAGGATAATAGGAATATCGGGTCGGATTTGTAAAATATTTTGGGCCAGTTGAACACCTGTTAGGTTTGGCATCGTCAGGTCGGTTAAAACCAGATCATATTTATCAGGATTCTTCTTGAAAAGCTCAAGGGCTTTCAAACTGCTCATTTCAGCCGTGACCAGATAACCCAAACGCTCAAATATCTGTTTGCCCAGATTTATCAGCATCTCTTCATCATCGACAAAAAGAATCCTTTCATTACCGGTTGGAATGGGTTCAAGATCTTCCTCATCTACATCCACCACCTTTTTGGACAAGGGGATATAAACATGAAAGGCCGTTCCCTTTAAAGGTTCGCTATAAACGCTGATCGTGCCGCCATGATTTTTTACAATTCCATGAACCACTGATAACCCCAGACCAGTTCCTTTTCCCTTTTCTTTGGTGGTAAAATAGGGGTCAAAGATTCTAGTCATTATCTTTGGGTCTATTCCGGGGCCAGTGTCGCTTATTGTCAATTGAACGTATGGACCAAGCCCAAGCTTCAGATCCTTAAACTGAGAGACACTGACATCATCGATATCCACCTCTGAAAGACTAACTTCCAGTATCCCCCCCCCTTCCTCCATAGCGTGGTAGGCATTGGTACATAGATTCATCACCACCTGGTGTATTTGAGTAGCATCTGCCAGGGTTGTTCCGCATTTAGTGATGTTATGACGAATTTCTATGGTCGTGGGTATTGAGGATCGGATCAGTGTAAGCGCTTCTTTAACAATCGGATCGATTAATATGGGAACCAATTTCTGTTCACCTTGTCGACTAAAGGCCAGGATCTGGAAAACCAGATCTCTCGCGCGTAGACCAGCCTTTAATACTTTAGCCAGAGCGGTTTGACTGCTGCTATCTTCGGATAGTTTGATTTTTAATAGCTCGGTATAACCGATGATGGCTGAAAGGATATTATTAAAATCATGGGCTATCCCGCCTGCCAATGTCCCAATAGCTTCCATCTTTTGGGCCTGCACGAGCTGAGCTTCCAGTTTTTGCTTTTCCTCATCAGCTTGCTTGCGCTCAATGATTCGTGCCAATCTCTCAGAAATCGCGTCGACTAAATCCCGTTCTTCTTTCATGAAGGGGCCTTCGAAATCCGTTGGTTTTTCTTCCGTATAATAGACCTCTACCGTTCCAATCATCTTTCCATACACCTTAATATTACTGACCTGATTCCATACCGACGTTTCAAAGTCTTCGGTTTTGAATTCTTTCCCCTGTAAAAGAATGCGTGCGCATGTGATTTCTGGATATTGCCATGCAGGAGGAATAAGATTTACGATCCGCTGGACTGTTTCTTCCAAAGACATATCTTTCTCTTCAGCAATTTTGGAAACGTTATAAAGGCAATGAAGTTCCTTGACACGTTCTCTGAGGTCATGGGTCCGGCTCTTTAGCTCAGTCTCGGCCTGTTTTCGTTCGGTAATATCCAAAAACGTCACTACCGCTCCTTTAATCTGATTATCATCTATTATGGGATAGGACCAATATTCAGCAGAAAAATTGGAACCATCTTTACGCCACAAAACTTCATGATCAACATGAGTGATAGCTCCTTTTTGAAAAACCTGATAAATCGGACATTTTTTTATAGGGTAGGGAGTACCATCAGGATATGAATGGTGAATCAACGCGTGCATATTTTTACCGATTAAGTCATTTGTGCTCTTGTAACCCAAAAGTCGAAGGCAGCCTGGATTTACAAAGGTACAATTGCCGTTTGTATCCAGACCATAAATCGCCTCTGCTGTGGAATCTAGCAGTAAACGCGTTTGCTTTTCACTCTCACGCAGTGCATCTTCAGAGCGCTTTCGCTGGGCGATTTCCTTTTCCAGATCGAGCATTTTCTTCTCGAGTTTATTTATCAGCCGTTCGTTATACTCTTTTAAGAAAACAGCTTCTTCTTTTTCTATCAAGATGTCAGAAGAGACCAGGAGACCCTTTTTATGGTCCTTCAAAACGTTTTCAATAGCGGCCAAAAAACGGTCGGGTTCCATAGGTTTTACAAGAAAACGATCCGCACCAAGACTCAAAGCCAGTTTTTCATCTTTTTCATCCGTGTAGGTCGCTGTGTAAAATACGAAAGGTATCTTTTTGAAGGCGTCGTCTTTCTTAACTGCTTTGCACAGCTGAAACCCATCCATTATCGGCATGAGAATATCTGAAATGATCATATCAACTTCTTCGGTTTGAAGTTTTTCAAGAGCATCTTTCCCATCTGTGGCTGAAATAACTTCGTAACCTGTTCCCTTTATCAGGATTTCCAGCATGAACAAAATTTCTTTATTATCATCTACAATCAGAATCTTCATCCCGTTAGACCTCCTTTCAAACGATTTCTTAGATAACGTTTGCCCATACCTGATTTTAAATATCTTTCTCTCCTAAAAGCATCATCTTTGTTTAGACATGCTTCAAAATAAATCAATTCCATTGGCCGTCTATATTTTGTTGAAGGAACTAAACCTTTATTATGCTCTGTTACTCTTGTTCTGAGATCGGCAGTAGCCCCTGTGTAAAAATCTCCAGTTTTCTTGCTTATCAAAATATATGTATAATACCAAAGAGGTCTAACGGGATTCATTTTTTCGTCGCCTTATATTAACTGACTTCAAATTTTCATAAAAACTTCTCTATCTCCGTCATGAAGGTTTCCGGATTGATCGGTTTTTCTATATATCCTGTGCACCCTGCCTCGATCGCCTTCTCCCTGTCCCCGACCATTGCAAAGGAGGTAAGGGCAACAATTGGAACCTTTTCGTTCGCTTCCGACACCCTGATTTGCCGCGTTGCCTCCAAGCCATCGATTCCGGGTAGTTGAATGTCCATGATGATCAGATCCGGCGTTTCTCCCTTTGCCGTTTCCACACCTTCCTCGCCGCTTTTGGCCTCAAGCACTTCATACGCTCTGTTTTTTAAGATAAAGGTAATAAGATACATGTTAGTCTCGTTATCTTCTACCACCAAAATCTTTTTCATCCTTCACTCCCTTTCATGTGCAGCGGCAATGAAAGGGTAAAAACACTCCCCTTCCCTACTTCGCTTTCGGCCCTGATCCCTCCGTTGAGGAGATCGGTTATCTTTTTCGAAAGGTAAAGTCCAAGCCCTGTGCCCTCCCGATACGGTTCGCCCTCGTTACGGATCCGGCTGAACGCTTGGAACAGCCGTTCCATATGATCTTTCTTAATCCCGATGCCGGTATCCCGGACCGATACCTCTACACTACCATCTCTTTTTAATGCCTTAATAGCGATCTTTCCCCTGTCCGTAAACTTTACGGCATTACTGACAAAGTTGAATAGAACTTGTTTTGTTCTCCGCTCGTCGCTCTTGACGATTAACCGGCCCGGCACTTCCAAAGAGAGCTTGAGATCCTTCTCTGACACCGAAACCCTAAAATGTTCTTCCAGTTCTCGTATTAGATCTGATAGATTAAATTCCTTGATCCGAAGTTCTACCTTGCCCGCCTCTATCTTGCTCAGATCGATGATATCATTTATCAGTTCCAAAAGATGGTTGGCACTGTTTTTGACCATGGTAAGCTGCTTTCGCTGTTCTTCATTGATTTCCCCTGTTATCCCCTGCAATATGATTCCTGTAAAACCGATGATCGAATTCAAAGGGGTCCTCAACTCGTGACTCATGCTGGCGATAAATATACTCTTTAATCGATCAAGTTCCTAGAGCTTAATGTTGGCTTGTCCTAATTCTTCGGTTCGGTTGGCCAATTCCCGTACAGCCACATTTTTCCTAACCCTGACAGATGCAAAGAACCATGCCCCGATTCCCAATATTACAATCATCATTATGCTTATATAAATATATTTGCTTAGGCTCTCTTTTGCGCTTGTAATAAGAAAATCTTTTGGTATGTATGACACCACCTTCCAGTAATATTCTTTGGCCCTTTTTATTTCAGCACTCGTTCCAAATGCCTCTCCTCGGACCAGTGCTCGATTTCCATCCCTCAAAAAGTGGATACACGGTGGTGAAGGTGAACAATCCCTCTCTGTTGTCAAATTGCCCTGATTCGGATTCAGATATTTTTTCCCATGCTGCAGGATTTGTATTTTTCAGGGTCCGGCTTTTTCTACCCTCATACATAAACCCCCATTCATCCTCTATGTCCATTCCAATAATCCAGTACCCTTCTGAATTGAGCAACATGTAAAAACCCGGCGAATCCGTAACCAGGTTTTTAATGTCCTGTATAAGATTGGCACCTAAATAGCTAAAAATAATAACCCCCCGTTTTTGTCCTTTTCGCTCAAAAATGGGGGTAGCAAACCGGATCATCGGTTTTAAAGGTTGTTCGATCCTACCTTGCTCTATGTTTAAATCAAAAGGCGAAACAAAAATTTCTCCCTTTTCCAACCCAATCGTGTCTTTGAAATAATATCGGTCCCCTTTAAATTGGAGCTGTTCTGATGGAACAATAACCGGGTCCCCTTTAAATAAATTGATTCTTATTATTTCCATTCCCGTTTCATTCAACATCCGAATCTGATCAAAAATCTTGCTCCCCCTGCTGAACAAAGAAAAATCATTGATCAAACGAGTCACATGAAATTCAGGATTTTCAAACATATCTAGTAATTGATTGTAACCGGCAAAAAACATTAAATCTGAGACAATGAGTTTAAAATTGTCTCCAATTTTCACCCGCTGCATTTCGGTCATGTTAACCGCATGGGTCTTAATAATGTTTTTTGTTGTCTCTCTTTCCTGATAGTAAAATACCCACAGAATGCCTGTGTTCAGAATCGCTAGCGGCAGAAAAATAATTAGGGCAATTGTTAATTTGTGCCAAATGGTAGGTCGTGGCCGGGTTATTATATCATCCATCTGAGAACATTCCTTGTTAATGTCCGGATAATTTTCTTTTGAATTGAGGCAAAACTTAAGCCTCTGCTTTTTTTGATAATTATCTCTCTTAAAGCTCTATTTTAAGATCATCGGCAAAGATCTTAAAATCGTAAAAATCAGAGAAAGAAAGCGTTATGCAATTTCTTCCATCTTAACCAGTTTATCTGATCTGCGTTTTGCTTCTGTTAAAAGTTCAAATTTCTTATCGGAAAATCCGGCATTTTTCATAAGCGTGTTTAATGATATTCTCTCACCATCTTCACTGCTGTATATTGTTTCTTCAGCCACTTTGAAATCCCAGAAAATTCGATCATAGTTTTCCAGTCTTGGTACCTTGCCATCTCGAATGTTAAGGATCATGTAGAAATATTCTTCAAACTTGCTATCTCCAGCATAGGTCCTAACCATCCTTGTAAGGTCATCGGAACTTTGACGAAGTTGGTCAACCAATAAAAAAGATGTATAACGAAGATTAATAGCTAGTGTCCATCCGGCGACATAACTAGCCGGTATAAATAAGAAAAGTGCATTTTGTGGTGGTTTTTTCTAATTTAATGTAGTATAAGGAATATCGATAACTATCCAAAAACACTACAAAAACTAAAAAGGAGCC
>DRHF01000427.1 GCA_011049715.1 Desulfobacterales bacterium | reverse complement strand
ATACTATTTTTGTTAATTCATCTTAAAGTATGATGAAATATGGACATTGTCTTACATTATTACGTACGTTCATATAATAAGGAACGTAATCAGTTTAAGCATACCTATATTCATGAGAACTTTGGACTCTCAAGATCTAAATGAGATTGCGAAAAATGTTTTGGCTGCTCAAGAAAAGAGGCCTGGCAACCTCGAAGTTCAGTAATGCGGCCTAACCTTTAAGGATTGATACGACCTGCAAGGTCGTTTTCAATCTATTGTTCAAACAAGCGCATGCAGTCGGACAAACCACTCGCTACGCTTGCGGTTTGCCGCTGATGCGGAGCGTTACACCTTTGATATTCCATACATACCTCAGTTTTTTCATCCTCCAGAAAACCTGAGATATCAATATGGTATATGCAATAAATTCATAAAAATCGATAGCTTACATATTCTCATAGTATCTGTAGTCGCCTGGTATTTGGTTTTCTGGCAACCCCATGCAGTGTAATGCATTAATTAGCTCGCTGATTAGGTGCATAGCTCAGCCAAATTTTATAAGAGTGTACAACTTTGGCTTCCTCTTATACGAACCCACGAAAAATTGTGTTTTTGGTTCTTCTGTGTTATTAAATTTCTTAAACGGAATACCATTCTAAATCTACATGGCTTTTTATTTTTATGACATTTGGAGAATTTTCTAATGGATACAAAACCGACATATGAAGAATTGGAAAAAACGATAAAGGAATTAGAAAGAAGACAGGATAAGCGGAGAGAGAAGAAAGCATCTTATGGACAGGGTCTCTTTCAGCGTAAGCAGGCGGAGGAGGCGCTGAAGGAGAGCGAAAAGGAATACAGGTCAACGTTGAATGATCTTCTCGTAGGAGTAGTTGTGCATGCCAGTGATACAAGTATTCTACTAAGTAATCCGGAAGCAACGGCTATCCTTGGGCTGACGAATGAGCAAATGTCGGGAAAGAAGACTATTGATCCTACTTGGCATTTTGTGCATGAGGATTCAACTATAATGAAAGTTGAGGACTATCCTGTAAGTAAAGTATTTTCAACAAAAAAGCCGCTTTATGATTATGTTGTTGGAATCAACAGACCTGACAGAGATTATGTAACCTGGGTAATTGTTAATGCAATTCCTGTATTCTCAAACAATGGTGAACTGGAAAAAGTTGTAGTAAATTTCGTAGACATCACAACTCGCAAGCAGGCGGAGGAGGCGTTGCGGGAGAGTGAGGAGAAATATCAAACTATTCTTGCAAGCATAGAAGATAGCTATTTTGAAGTTAACCAGAGAGGGGAGATTACCTTTTTCAATGAATCATTTTCCAAAATCATTGGATACCCTCCTGATGAATTAATGGGAATGAAAAACGATAAATATTTAGACCAAAAATCCAGGAGAAAAGTATTTAAAATGTTTAATGCAGTGTGGAAGACTGGAATTCCAATCAAATTATTTGAGTATGAGCTCATTAGGAAAAATGGGGAAAAGAGAACTGTACAGACTTCAGTTTCTCTGATGACAGATGAAAATGGCCAGAAAGTTGGTTTCAGAGGCATTATTAGGGATGTATCCTATAATAAACTGATGGAGGAGGCTCTACGGGAGAGTGAGGAAAAGTATCGACTTTTAATTGAAAACGCCAATGATTCCATTTTTATTGCCCAGGATGAATCGATAAAATTTCCAAATCCAAAAGGTGTAGAAATGACAGGCTATTCTGCGGAAGAATTGGCCAAGATGCCGTTTATCAATCTAATACATCCTGACGACAGAGATATGGTTCTTGACAGGCATAAGAGAAAATTATCCGGAGAAAAACTTCCTGCAACTTATAATTTTAAAATGGTTAATAAAGCACGTGAAGAGTTTTGGGTGCAACTCAACACTGTTATAATAAACTGGGAAGGAAGACCTGCTACCCTTAATTTTCTCCGGGACATCACAGAACAAAAGGAACTGGAGGCCCAACTCCAGCAAACCCATAAAATGGAGGCCATAGCCACTTTAGCCGGTGGGATTGCCCATGAGTTCAACAATGCCTTGACCGGCGTTGTTGGAAACATTGAATTGCTTGAGATGAGGTTACCTGACAATAAGATCGTAAAAGAACATACCGAAGCAATGAAATCCTCTTCCCATCGGATGGCCAACCTCACCAGCCAACTTCTGGCCTATGCCCGGGGAGGGAGGTATCAGGCCAAAACCATATCCTTGAGCGATTTTGTGGAAAACACACTCCCCATCATAAAGTCCAACATTGATCCGTCCATCCGGTTGGAGACGGATCTACCGAGAGATATTTTCAGTGTTGAGGCTGATCCCGCCCAGATTCAGATGGTGCTTTCCGCTGTGGTGAGCAATTCATCGGAGGCCATAGAAGGAGAAGGTCATATCAGGATCACCGCCAGCAACAAGGAGATTGATGCAGCGTTTGCAGAAAACCATCCTGAACTCAATCCCGGAAGTTATGCATGTCTCACCGTTGAGGATGACGGAAAAGGAATGGATGTGGAAACCTTAAATAAGATATTTGATCCTTTCTATACCACCAAGTTTATGGGTCGTGGCCTGGGGATGGCTGCGGTTTACGGTATTGTCCGCAATCACGATGGATGGATAACGGTTGACTCTGAATTGAACAAGGGGACCATAATTCGCATTTACCTGCCTGCCATCGAAACCGAAGAGGTTAAAAAAGAAGCAATCGTGGAATCTGCGACTGAGATGCCCAAAGGCGAAGGCACGATCTTAATCATTGAGGATGAAGAGATGGTGATGAACGTTATCCGTGCCGTCCTTGAAAGGCTGGGATACCGAATGCTGGAGGCTGAAACCGGACGTGAAGCTGTTGAGATTGCCAAAACCTTTGACGGGGATATTGATCTTGCTCTTTTAGACATAAAGCTGCCGGACATTCGAGGTGATAAGGTGTACCCCCTAATCATGGAAGCCCGTCCAAATCTTAAGGTGATTGTTTGCAGCGGATATTCTATTGATACCGCCCGGGGTATTTTGGATGCCGGAGCGCAGGCCTTTATCCAGAAACCTTTCAGTGTGAAAGAGATATCACAAAAACTGAGGGAAATTCTAGATAAGGGGTAGGATTTTTACTGGAAGATATGGCCTAAAACCAACTTTATCAAACCTTTCTTTTGTGCAGATATTCCATACATACCTTCAAAATTTCCAGCCTGCTAAAACCTGTGATATCAGATTACGGTATCTGGATTATTACAATTTTTAACGTATTCTCATTCTATCTGTAGCTGACTGATATTTTATGGTACGATAACACATAGCATTTAATGACGGATAACATTACATACTTAGGGTGTGCTGGAGACCGAATCTCCGTGATCGCCACCGTCCTGCTGGACGAGGAGCAACAAGCAGCGCAGAAAGGTGGGCTCAACATGCCCGCTCGGAGAGCACGCCTTTCAAAGTCCACAGACATCGGGACGCATCCAGGTGAAAGACAATGGTGACAAAGTGAAAGTAAACAAGAAACAAACCGTCCTTTTATCAATAGGCATTCTTTTTATCTGTGCAGCGGCCGTTTTGTCCTATCACGCAGTGGATAATTCACTGTCAGAAGAAGACAAGCAGTATATCCCGATGTACTTAAGTAGCGTTGGATCTTTACCAGAAACTCCAACATATAGAGATGAATTAGATTTCATTATTTCGGTTCAACGTTCCGTCCTAAATATCGCACCAAGGAATGATGGCTTGCCATTTGGTCAAAAGAGAGAGCCGAAAGAATTGTACGAAGCAAAAACTGGCTTGTGTTTTGACCGAAGCAGGGTCATTGAGAAAATACTTAGATATTCCGGCTTTAAATCCAGGCATCTTTCCCTATACTCTAAAGGAAAAACAGGTTCCGCAATTAAGTCTCTCATTACTCCTGATGTTTCATCTCACGCTGTAACAGAGGTTTTAACGAAAAATGGATGTTAATTGTTGACTCAAATGCACCCTGGGTTTCTACGGATACAAATAATCAGCCCATGTCAATTAATAATATTCAATTCAGCATCGAAAATTCTGTTCCCATACAGTGGGGTAAAGAGCCACCGACAAGTATCTATGTAAAGCCATTTACTTTCGTCTACGGATTGTACTCAAGGCATGGAAACTTTTACCCACCATATAACTTTATTCCTGACATTCATTATGGTGAATTCGTTCAAAATGTACTGTAAATCACCAATCAAGACGCTGCACCTGAACGCTATTCCACTGCGCTCCATGGCGGCAGGTGAGCTTGGTCGTTCAGTTTACATATCTCCATACAATCGATAAGGTTTTTAAAGCCATAAAATTGTTGCGATATCATCAAAAAAATATGATATCCACAAGTAGACCCAAAACTTTGCCTAAAAGTGGAAACAAGGAGGTGTGTTGGGATGCACTTTGTTACGGCACATAACCTTAAATTTTCCCTTACCCCACTCTAGAAAAGGAACTTCTTATCAAGTACGAGTGGAGGATTGATAACCCTATAGTTGCATAAAAAACATGACAAAGATGTGTTAAAATCAATATCATCAAGGGTTTAGAGATAATGGCGACAAGTTTCTGGAATCGACCAAAGGTGGCATCCAAGAATCGTATCAAATTTGTCATCTTTTTTACCCTTCGGGAAAGTCGAGAATACCGCATCTCCGGAGTTTATCCGCCTTTGGAGGATTCCCAAGGGCTCGCAGTCCGCCTCAGGCGGACTACGGCTTCGCCCTCGGAGGCCTTGGATATACGGCATCCTCAACTTTTGCAACAATAAGGATAACTCAGAGGAGGAACAATGAAATATCAAAACCTGCTTTTCGAGAAAAAAGACGAGATCGGTTATCTGACGCTCAATCGGCCGGACAAGCTAAACGCCCTTAGCAGAGAACTGATGGCCGAACTGCGCCTTGCTCTGGACATGATCGAGGATGACCCGGAGGTCAAGGTGGTTATTCTCACCGGCGCAGGCCGGGCCTTCTCCGCAGGCTTTGACATAGGGACAAAAGAGGGCGAACCCGAGATTTACGATCGTACGGCCGACGAGTGGCGCTCCCACCTGAAGCAAAATATCGACACATTTCTCAAGATTTGGCACTCCAGCAAACCCTACATTGCTGCCATAAACGGTTACGCCCTGGCCGGCGCCTGCGAGTTGGCCCAGATTTGCGATATCAAAATCGCATCTGAAAATGCGGTCTTGGGTGAACCCGAGATTCGCTTCGGCACCGGGCCTCCGGTACTGATCACGCCCTTTAGCGTGGGTTTAGCCAAAGCCAAGGAACTGCTCCTGACCGGAGAGACGCTGACCGCGCAGGAAGCTGAGCGTTTGGGTATGATCAACCGGGTCGTGCCGCTCGATCGACTCATGGCCGAGTGCGAGAAGACGGCGCGTAAAATCACCAAGATCGCCCGTGTCGGCGTCAAGTTCAACAAGGCCGCGATCAACCACGCCTTCGAGAACATGGGCTTTCTCAACACTATCTATCACAATCTCGACCTTGTCACGCTTTTTGACATTACCCGCACCGAAGAACAGGAAGCATTCAACAAGATCCGCAAGGAAAAGGGGCTCCGTGCAGCCCTTGATTGGCGCGATGCACTGTTTAAGGAAGAGGATTAGTCGTAGACAAGTACTATGAAAACACGGCACTGTAATTAATCGGGATCTCTTTCAAGAAGCCGGTTTAGCTGCTTTTCTACCCTGTTTTTGCAATTCCCTATCAATAACTTTCTGAAATCCGGGCAGGGTCCGGTCCCGTAAACTTTTTCCATTGATAAAGACGGCGGGAGTACCTCTCACATCTGCGCTGTTTCCATCCCGAAGGTCCCGGCTGATCCTTTCTTGAATAAGCGGATCTTTCGTTTTTTTATCGAATTTCACCATATCTAAACCGAGTTTAATGGCGATATTCCTAATTTTCTTGTCGTTCAGCCGGTTGTAATTTTTAAACAACAGATCGTGAAACTCCCAAAATTTTCCTTGACTGCCGGCAGCCAGAGCGGCTGTAGCAGCTTTTTTGGCGAATTTGTGGTTGTTGAGCGGAAAGTGCTTAAAGACAATTTTTACTTCCTCAGGATATTTCTCGAGCACCTGCTCGAGTACCGGCACAAGCCTTGCACAATACGGTCATTGGAAGTCGTTAAAGACGGCAACCACAACCGGTGCATCATCCGATCCTTTATATGGGGAGCCGGATAAATCGATGTTCTGGATAAAATCGAGAATAATGATCTGTACTGTTTTGTTTTTGTTGCTGTTGAGGATAAGTGAGTTTCCCCCTGGCCCCATCTTAATTTGATCCACATGTTTGCCGACATCCATTTTGACTTCTCCGTTGGAAGTTGCCGAATAGATCAGAATCTCTCCCTGGTCCGTCAGTACGAAAATCCGCCTGCCATCCGGAGAAATGGCCACATCTATGGGGGCTGCGTCTAATTGCATTGTCCTGTATGGGGTCCACTCAACCGAATCAGAAGCGGATAAATTCGGAAGTAAGATCAGGAGAAATAAAAAGGCGATCAGCGCGGTTATTCTTATATTTTTCCAACTCATTTCATAAACTCTCCTTAAATATTTTTTAAATAATTGACCTGACAGAAATGTTTCCCCTATTGGTTCTGCTTCAATTTCGCTCGCCAGCCCATGGAGCCCCGTTGTTTTGTCATGCTATTTATGCGACGACCGGATTAACCCTGGGCGAAGCCGATGCTCTGCAATGTCTCCTTGATTTCATCCAAAACCGCCGGGTCTTCTATGGTGGCGGGTAATTTCCATTCTTTGTTGTCCGCGATCTTCTGAATGGTACCTCTCAGAATTTTGCCGGAGCGGGTTTTTGGCAGCCGTTTTACCACGGTTGCAACTTTGAACGAAGCGACCGGTCCGATCCGGTCCCGGATCATCTGAACGGCCTCCCGGATGATCTCATGGTGGTCGCGCTTAACACCGGAGTTGAGAACCAGTAGCCCGATCGGAACCTGCCCTTTGAGTTTGTCTTCAACTCCGAGAACCGCACATTCTGCCACATCAGGATGATCGGCCAGAACTTCCTCCATAGCACCGGTGGAGAGACGGTGACCGGCGGTATTGATGATATCATCCGTCCTGGACATGACATAAACATATCCATCTTCATCAATAAATCCGGCGTCGGCTGTTTTGTAGTTTCCGGGGAAATCCTCAAGATAGGAATTTATAAACCCCTGGTCATTGTTCCACAGCGTGGGAAGTGTTCCCGGCGGAAGTGGAAGCTCAACCACCAGCGCCCCTATTTCGCCGGCCTTGACCGGATTGTTTTTTTTATCCACGACTTTCAGATTCCAACCCGGAGCCGGTTTGGTAGGAGATCCCTCTTTAACAGGGAAATGATGAAGCCCGATGCAATTGGCAGATATCGCCCAGCCCGTTTCCGTCTGCCACCAGTGATCGATGACAGGAATGCCGAGACTTTTTTCAGCCCACTTCAGGGTATCGGGATCGAGCCTTTCACCTGCTAGAAACATCGTCTTGAAGTTGGTAAGATCATAATTTTTTATCAACTCGCCACCCGGATCTTCACGCTTGATGGCCCGAAATGCCGTCGGTGCGGTGAAGAGACACTTCACCTTATGTTCGGAAATTACTCGCCAGAAAACACCGGCATCCGGTGTTCCAACCGGTTTTCCTTCGAAGAGAATGGTGGTGCAACCCTTAAAGAGCGGGGCATATATAATGTAGGAATGTCCGACAACCCACCCCACATCGGATGCAGCCCAGTAGACATCTCCGGCATCTACACCATAGATCGCCTTCATAGACCATTTCAGGGACACGACATGGCCGCCGTTGTCCCTAACCACGCCTTTGGGTCGTCCTGTTGTACCGGAAGTGTAGAGAATGTAAAGCGGATCGGTGGCGGCCAGCGGTACACAGTCGTGGGGTTTTGCGTCTGCCACTGCATCGTTCCAGTCCAGATCCCGCCCCTCGATCAAACTAGCGGTTTCCATCGGCCTTTGCAAGATGATGCAGCGATCGGGTTTTGCATCCGCAATATCGATGGCTTCATCCAAGAGTCGCTTGTATGGGACGACTTTCGTCACTTCTATCCCGCAGGAGGCTGAAACAATCACTTTCGGCTTGGCATCGTCAATGCGAATCGCCAATTCATTTGCCGCAAACCCACCGAACACCACCGAATGGACCGCGCCGATCCGCGCACAGGCGAGCATGGCAATAATGGATTCGGGTACCATCGGCATATAAATGATGACACGATCCCCCTTTTGAACACCTTGGGCAGCCAGGGCTCCTGCGAAGGTTGCAACATTATCCCGCAGTTCCAGATAGGTGAACTTCTTGATCGTATCGGTAACAGGGCTGTCGTAGATAAGGGCATTCTGCTCCCCTCTGCCGTTTTCAATATGGATGTCCAGGGCATTGTAGCAGGAGTTTATCTCACCTCCGACAAACCAGCGGTAAAAAGGCTTATTGGAGTCGTCCAGGACACTGTCCCATTTCTTATACCAGTGACAATTTTCTGCAATTTCACCCCAAAAACCATTCGGGTCGTTTATCGATCTTTCAAAAGCCTCGTCGTACAGATTAACCATGTTTTTCTCCTTCCTTGGCTGTTTACGTTTTTTTGGCGGGAGAGCCATCTTGAAATTTATATCACATCAGTTGCCTGGTATTCAACCCGAAATTCATTTTTCAAAAACCACTATTGCCTTTGGTTTTAAAACAGACTATATCGGGTTAACCTACTCCTACTAAAACCAGCCCAACAAAGATAATAGTAACACCGACCAACTTTGGGAAATAGCGGGGTTCTTTTAGTAGAACCATTCCTAGCAATGCACCGACAGGGATGCTGAGCTGGCGAAACGCTGCAACATAGCTAACATTGGTGACATAGTTCATGGCGGCTAAAACCATACCATAGGTCAAGGAGATTCCGATCCCGGTTATGGCCGCCGATCCTTTTAAATAGTGAACAACATCATAAAAACCCTTACGTTCACGAGGATCAAAGAGCAAAAAAATACCCAGCCACAGCGAACAGGCGCTTCCCTCCAACAACAGGTAAACCAGCGTGGCGTCTATCGGGCGAAATTGATTGCCCGGGAGCTCTCGAAGGTACCGGAGTGCAGTATCATCTGTTACCGTATAACCTGTGATACCGACAGCGGCCAGGACAGCCAGAAAACAGGACAGGTTTTTATATCTTGAGATGTGAAACTCATCGAATGCTTTCATCGGCAGGCTGAGGCATCCGAAAACAACAATAAGGATACCGATGATGCACCACACACCCAAAGGTTTACCATTTCCCAAAAGGAAGGTGATGATAAAAACAAAAATGACCGGCAGGCCGCGTGCAAGGGGATATGCAATGGACAGATCACCGGTGCGGTATGAACCTGAAAGCGCTGCCATATAAGTTGCCAGAAAAAAACCGGATATGACCACAAATATCCATACGGTCAATGGAACGAGTTCTATTTTGTTCAAGTAAAGCGGGAGGATGGCCAAGGGGAGGATAATGCCGGTTGTGTTGGCCACAAAAAAGAATGCGATGGACGGATGCGCCTTCTTGCTGAGAAAATTCCAACCGGCATGGGTAAAGGAAGAAATCAGGAGAAGGATTGCGGCGATCACGGACATATCTTAAACCTGTATTTTGTTTCCGCTCAAAAATCTGATTTTAATTTTTTTTGCTTCCATCGGCATTATATTCATACCACCCTTTGCCGGTTTTTCGGCCCAGATGGCCTGCCTTGACCTTGCGCCTGAGCAGCAACGGTGGATACCATCGGGAGTCGCCGGTTTCATGATACATGGCCATCATGGCGCCATAGGTTACATCCAGGCCCACCATGTCGCCGGTTTCAAAAATACCCATTT
>DRHF01000426.1 GCA_011049715.1 Desulfobacterales bacterium | reverse complement strand
TCATCCAAGAGGAGTACTACCATAATTTTCGCAGTTTCAGTAATAGCGCGATTTATCGAATAATTATGTCAAAGAACAGAAAGCGCACGGTGGATGCATTGCCCATAGCCGCATGACCGCACAAAACTTAGGACTGTCAAGTTATTAAACAAAGCCCTTAAATATGTGCATAAAATCACATTCCTATCTACTGCGATGTAAATTTCCCTTATATACATGTAAAACCATTCCTCATATGGGGGGGCGGGCCAAGGAATTTGAATCTAAAAAACTATTAATTTCTTCTGAAACGCCATCTTACTCCTAACAATGTAAGGGTTAAGAGTATTAGCGATATTAAAGATTGAAATGTACCAAGAAATTTGAATAACAACAATTTAAAAGGAGAACAAGTTGCATTGTTAACAAAGTTAAGGTTTGGAGATTGATCACATGCCCACTGTGGCAATTGGTCAAGCTGCCAAATCTTAAATGGAGCAAGTATTTGTTCCATACTAAAACCGAACGACTGTGAGATAATATTCCAATCAATATCGTACTTGAAACTTAATGCGGAACTAGCTAAACTCGCATAAATAAAAACAAATAATGATAATGTAAGGAGCAAGAATAATAAAGGTCTGCTAATACTTAATCCATAATCTGCTAGAATGTTGTAACATCGAGAGGTGAATCGTTCTACCATACCCATATCACCACTGTATAAAAGGGATTTTTGTTCTAAAGCATAAAACATACCTTCTTCCTTTCGAAACCTCATGTTTAACATTGCGAGTCTCAAAGTCCTATATGCAGATGAGGCTCCTTTAGATTTAAAATCAATAAATTTTGCTCTATTAAAAATAATCCCTTGATGCAATTCGCTATTATGAAATTCTGGGGCTATATAAAATATGCAATCACTAAAAATAGGGCTGTCAAGAAATTTACGATTATTAAATTTAGAACTTTTTTTGAATATAGCTCCTTGAAATCGAATTGTTGGAAAAGTCTCTGGAGGAACTTCTCCTGAATCTGCTATGGAGTCTGGTAGACCTGTGAAATCTACATCATCATGAAATATTGCGGCTGTAAAGTCTGTTAAAGCATTAAAAGATGCTGCTCGGAAATTTGCTGTTTCGCAAAATTCCACCTCTTCATTTACTTTTGAAAAGTATGCCTTGTGGTTAAATTGAGTACTCAGAAAACTACAATGCCTTAAAAACTTAGCCCCACTAAATGTAGTCAACCCTCTGAATATTGTATTCGTGAAGTAGACGCGCTGCTCAAAGACTGTGTCTATAAAACTGTTATGACGCATGAAAATAGCATCGAGGAATGAAATATCACTAGGAATTATTTTATTGTTCAAACGAACATCCGCAGGGAATACGACCCCCTTCAAGTTAATTTTTTTTTTATTTTTGATATTTTCTTTAAGATATTTATCCAAGGCAGTCTCAAATTCATCAACTATTGATTCAAATTTGCTAATGGAATACTCTTCTGTATAGTTATAAAATGATTCTGGGGTATGAAACTGACACCAAATATTATCTTCGTGGTTCAATTCCTTCGGGTTGTAATCAGAGAACTGACAATTTTTATATTTGCAAGTCATTTCTTACCTTCCCAAATAACGAATGAATTCAGTGGCGAGTATTATCGAGTCCACTGAACTGACTGGTTGTGCGCTGTTTATAGTGGTAGAAGCTTTAATATTCCTGAAACTGCGCTTTTTAATAGTACCCACATATTTTTTGTTTGATCTGGTGACATCGCGAGGGCAGTAGCAATACCGCCCAAAACGCCCATACAAGTGTGAAACCAGTCTATTCGGCCTTGTCTCTTTGACCCATCTATTAGGTAATCAAGTTTTTCATTAATTAATTCCTTTGAACTTGAATCATCTTGAAATGCGTCCAACAAGTATTCTCTTATCTTTTCTATGCCTTCGGCAATTTGTTCAGCCTGAGACACTAAAAAAGGCTCATTTGCTGTATCTGGAGAAACCTTTTGATCATAGGCTATTTTTTGCTTTACTATATCATCCCATAAATCCGGTTGGCGCATTTCCCTTTCTAAATAGCCCAACCATTGCATAACAAAGCCTTTTTGAATTAACCAACTTCCAGGATTCTGTCGATCATGTGGCCTATCTTCACCCGGTGAGAAAAGAGAATAGTGCCCTTGGTTGCTAAGATCGAAGATGAAATAGTATGGGGAATCCTCATAACTTAATTTAGAGACGATTACAAATCTGTTGTCTTCAACTAAGAACTTGCTATCCTCATCAGACCATTTAAAATTGAAGGGGTCCAATGTAGTTCCTCTGATCAATTCAAGAATTTCATTTTTCTGGGATGTCATTAGAGTGTATTCATCCATAATTCACCTTTTTTGATATGTAATGCAGGGCACGTTAAATTCTTAGTTTTTTAATGTATGACCTCAATGCTCTCTCAAGGCTTATCATGTCATTAACCATAGCTTCATGGATTTGGGGCACCTTCTCTTCCCCGTCACGATATCCACCGACTTTTATGCGTTTTCTAATCCTGCATGCACGTTTCCCTTCCAACTTTTGCCATTCAAGCTGATTGCCAAATATTTTCTCAATATCTTCCTTATGATTGAAAAGTTTCTCGAATATCGCCTTATTTTCTTCGTCTCGCTCTTTACCGCGATCAATATACAGCTCAACCTGAGCTTCGTTTTTCCTCAAGCCGTAATTGAAAGCAAGTCCATTTATCCCAGCACTTGTTCCGAGCCAATTGTGTCGAGTTGGGGAGATATTTGCATGTAATTTGGTTTTCTGCTTCGACAAGTTCAATAGCTGTGTCCAAAACCGTTCTCTGATTAAATAACGTTCTGCCATTTCTTTTTTGGTCTTGCCGACTCCTTTTCCCTCCTCACTCGGACCTACAATGACTGTCAGTAAGGGAGCCGGAGTTGAATTATCAATCTTTATGGCTTCCATTTTTAACAAATAGAAATTTGCTGATGAGGACTCATTTAGCCATGTAATTGCACTGATGTGTTCTGGACGGGGATCAGCTACAATCCAAATGGCTGTCTTCGCGCCCATCGCAACTAAATAAGTCAATATTTTTCCCAAGTGATCATGATTGCTCTTCTCAAGCTGGTTTTCTATAATCACAGGATTTCCAGATTCGTCTTCTGCAACTAGATCCACGCTAAAAGCTCCAGCTGACTGCTCACTTTCAGGATTGGAAAGATCGAGATCAATCACTTCATTTAGAACGTCGATATTATCTTGAAGCCATTTAGTAAAATCCAGGTATGTATTCAGGGGGTGTGTGGGCCATTTTAACCTATCCATAACCATTTGAAAATATTAACAAAAAAGTGCACACCGTAACTATCTGAAATAATTGAAAATAAATCTAGATTTTTATTTTTAACTATGTTAAGCACTCAGTTATGGAACCGAAAAGACCTTTTTCGAGCCTTAACTGGGATACAACACCTGAACTGGTAAAAAGGTACATTGAACACCTGGAAAAAACCCATGTTATGCTTGTTGACAAGGTCGAGAGTGTGGAAAAGCGTATCGAACAGTTGGAACATCAACTGAAACAGAACTCTCAAAATTCCAATAAGCCGCCATCATCGGATAGCCCTTTTAAGAAGCCAAAAAAGGAAACCAAAAAGAACAAAAGAAAAAGAGGTGGTCAAAAGGGTCATAAAGGTCATCAACAGCAAATGCTGGAACCGACGGACACAAAAATCGTACTGCCGACCCTATGTGATTGTGGCAAATACGATTTTGATTCAAACACCCTGACTCCGTATTACACGCATCAGCATATGGAACTGCCGAAAATTCAAATGGATGTCACTCATTTTGTTTTGCATAAGGCCAAATGTAACTGCTGCGGCAAAACAGTTCGCGCCGAAGTGCCCGGGGAATATCTGAGTGGATACGGTCCCCGGTTAACTGCAATGGTTGCAGAACTCAGCGGATCTCACGGAGCCAGTCGGCAAACGGTGCAGGACTTTTTGCAATCTGTGTTAAACGTTCCTATTTCAATCGGCGGTATTCAACGCATCATTGATCGCACATCAGATGCTTTAAAGCCTGTGTATGATGAGATCGGCCAACAGGTCCGAAAAGCAGAAGTCAACCATATTGATGAAACCTCCTGGTTTCAATCCGGCAAACTCTGCTGGCTTTGGACCATGGTGAATCATACAGTTGCCTTTTTTATGGTTCATCCCAATCGTTCCCAAAAAGCTTTTGAGCAGCTTATTGAAGATTGGAAGGGCATCCTGGTCAGCGACAATTACGGCACATATGTCAATTGGGTCAACAGCAGACAGACCTGTTTAGCTCACTATATTCGTAAAGCCAAGGCGCTCGTTGAGAGAAAGGATAAATCCATCAGCAGTTTTGGGAAAAACATTCGAAATCAGTTGCAGCGCCTTTGTCACTGGGCCAATGTACCGCCTTCCGACGAGCAATGGACAGAATTTTATTCTGAATTCCTGCTGCTATTGCTATTGTTTGAAGAGGCTGATGATGATGCCGGCAAGCTGGCACGGTCGCTTCTTAGAGAAATGGATTCGTTGTGGGTTTTTCTTGAAGAAAACGGCGTTGACCCTACCAATAATAGAGCCGAGCGTGCTTTACGATTTGGTGTCATATGGCGAAAGCGCAGCAACGGAACTCAAAGTGACAAAGGGAATCGATGGATTGAGCGCATCTTGTCAGTCAAACAAACATGCCGGATCAAAGACCTGTCGGTATTTCCAATCCTTGTCAACGCAATCAACTCCTATTTCAAAGAACAACAGCCGGATCTCGGATGGCTTTCTACATAATTGCTAGCTCTACCCCCTGAATGTTTACAAATCCAGAGCCTCATGCTTCCATACATCGCGGAGTGGCACTCTCTGTAATTTGCCTATCATCTGTCCCCCTTTCTTATATAGTCCTTGTCTGGTATAACCGCTCAGCTTGAGGGGCGTGGAAGGAGCGGGTACGTAATCCACGTCCCACTCAAAGCTGTTGTTGGGAGCTATTGAATTGTCTGCCGTACTCACCATCAGACATTAAATCGAGGATTTTGGTTACAAAACGTTCCGTATAACGCACCCACTGTTCAACCTTCTTTACAGAAAGTGATTTTGCCACATGGTGACCACGATTTCCTGCCTCATCAAGGTCACGAATAATTTGATGACGGTGCTCTCTATCAGCGTGATGAACAATTTTATGACGACGCTGGATCATTTCATCAAGAACCGGGTAAAACTTGCGCACCTCGGTTAGATCAATTTCACAGTTTTCGAGAACCGCTGCTATGTCAGTGGTGTTATTGAACGTAACGAAACTTTGATAGTAAGTGCGGACGCTGTCTTGGATCAATTCTTCAACCTTTTTGTCCTTATAAGGTTTAAGAGCCCCAAGCCAGAATTTTTCAGGTCTACCTATAGGTGGTTCTCTTATTAGCGGTACCTTGTCGAGTATCTTTTCACCTGACTTTGGAATACGATAGACGGCGATTCCGCGTAAAAGATCCTCAAGCGATGCATGTAGTAAAACGGTTGCTGCACGAAGGACATCAGTAGCCTTCACTGAAGGTCGGCCACCCTTTTGAGGAGCAAGGTAGTCGCGATAGATCGCCAATAGATTCCTAATACGATTGATGTTCTGAGAGAATTCTGCCCCACGAACAAGCGAAATCATCGTATTAAGTGAATATATATAAGGTTCCGCCATACATTGCTCCAAACGGGCGCTTCACCCGTGTGGCTTTTTGCGCCGGCTAAATTGCCTTGTTAGGCGTTAAAATCAGGACGACCAATTACATTAAAGAAAAGCGACTCTGCGCCTTCGGAACCCTTGAGCTCGGGTTTGACCGAAAAGGAATAATCGCGGTCGAGGTGAAGAGTGAGCTTCCACGTTTTCGGATTTTGGGAAAGGCGGCTAAGAGCATCTGTAATGGCTTTAATAGCCATTCTGTCATCAAGCTGAAGGAGCTTGAGCTCTTTGATGGCGCCATCGGCTAGCTCGCGCGCGTCGTAATAGCAATTTCTCTGTCTGTTGCGCACCCTGAGGTTCGGTGACAAGTCGAGCTTGATTTCGAACTCTGGATGGGTGCGAAGTTGCAGGTTGTGCCCGTAGAGATTGTTGGAAAATGTATGGCCGTAGGAGAGGTGGAGTAGGTTACCGCCCTTCCGAAGGGTAATCCAGTTGTCCATGATCGCCTCCTTTGTAGTGCTTACAATCTTGACGCCCAACATTAGATATTGATTCGCTGCGTAGGAATTTTAGTCTAATATCATATCCAAATTGAATATTCAACAAAAAAATTAATGGGTTATTTTCATAGGCTTCTGCTGGTATCTGAAAATCCAGTACAGGTCGTAGTCTGATATGACACCTTTCTCTATTTCGAACTTTGGTATTGTGATCTGGAATGGTGTTTCGACCTAAGAGGAAAGTGGTATTGCTTGATAGTGCTGAGTTCAGCACTGCATTACGTCGTGTTTTTAGTCAACAAAAAATAGGCTGAAACTACCCCTATAGAAATACACTTAAAAAGTCATTATTTTTCAATGTGTTGTGCATCACAGAAATATTTATAAAGATTGATTCCCTACCCTACCCATAATGAAACAACCAAAAATACACACCTGGAAATGCAACAAATGCGAAAAAACAATAACAAGCCTCAACAAAAACCAATACCAATACAACAAGAAACTACACCAAGAAGAAGACTAAAAAAAAGTACGAGGAGACCTAATAATAGCAGAACTGAGCTCAATAAAAAGAAGTTGGGGAGTAAAGCAGTGAAACTCTGTGGAAGGGGTGGAAGCCCCCTATCATCAACAGAAAGGAGGTTTTTAATGGCTTTATGGGATGATATCAATTTTTTTTAAAGAATGTGGTATAATTGTAACTGACAAGCCCACCTGTAAAAGAAATAAATCATAATTCAAATTCCTGAACTGTATCCATTCCAAGGAAAGGAGAGGGATGCCTATGAAACAAAGCAATGGCTAAAGAACTAATTCTGAAAAACCATTATAAAAAGAGGAAAGGAAGACTCGCTATGGCTCCGAACTGGAAAAACCTCAAAGTAACAGTAATAGAAGGCGACCCACTAACACTAATCCAAATCGAAACAATCAAACAACTAATAATTAAAGCAGCAAACAGAAAAATGGCAGAAATATGTTGCAATTACTTGGTTCTTGTCTATAATTACCGAGTAAATGACACAGGAGCACCCCATGGACCGAAAAGAAAAAATAATGAAACTTGCAAAGCAGATGGGACTCATTCGGCCTCGCGACGTGGAGGCGGCGGGGATTCATCGCGAATACCTCCTAAGGCTGTATCGCAACGGGGACCTAACGCGAGTGGGACGGGGGCTCTATGCCCTGCCCGGTGCCCAGACCAGCGAGTCACTTTCACTGGCGGAAGTGGCCAAAAGGGTGCCGAAAGCGGTGATCTGCCTGATTTCAGCCCTGGAATTTCACCACCTGACTACGCAGATCACCCATAGCGTGTGGATCGCCATTGAAAACAAGAGATGGGAACCGAAGTTTGATTATCCCCCCCTTGAGATCGTTCGCTTCAGCGGGCCGGCTTTCAGTTTCGGTGTCGAGGAACACGAAGTGGACAGAATCACCGTCAGGATTTACAGTCCGGCCAAGACCGTTGCCGACTGCTTCAAGTTCCGGAACAAAGTCGGTCTGGACGTCGCAATGGAGGCGCTCCGGGAAACCTGGAGAAGCCGGAAAGCCACCATGGACGAGCTGTGGGAGGCCGCCAAGGTGTGCAGGGTGGCGAACGTGATGCGCCCCTACCTGGAGGCGGCCATATGAGCCCGGATAAAAAGCGGAACACCGGCCACTCCGTTTTCCAACGGCTTTTGAACCATGCGAGAACCTGTGGAGAAGACTTCAATTTCCTGCTCTTCCGCTATGGCATCGAGCGCCTTCTGTATCGACTTAGCGTCTCGCCCCATGCTGAAAGGTTCATTCTCAAGGGCGCGAGCATGTTCCTCGTCTGGAAAGGACAAAACTACAGAGTGACCAAGGATGCGGACCTTTTAAGTTCCGGGCCTGCAGACGCCGAACATATCATTGGTATTTTCAGAGACCTGTGCCAAACAACGGCAGAAGATAGTGATGGCGTCGAGTTCAAAGCCGACACGATAACCGCAGTACCGATCCGTGAAGAACAAGCCTTCGACAGCATCCGGGTGACGCTGGTTGGAATCCTTCATCAAGCCCGAATCCCCCTGCAGATCGACATCGGTTTCGGAGACGCAGTTACGCCGGAACCGGAGCGGATTGAGTTCCCGACATTGCTTGACAATCCTCCACCTCGACTGCTCGCTTATCCCCGGTACACGATGGTGGCTGAAAAGTTTGAGGCCATGGTGCGCCTGGGTATGGCGAACAGCCGGATGAAGGATTTCTATGATCTATGGCTGATGAGCCGGTTGTTTGAATTCAATGGCCTGACGCTTTGCGATGCCATCCGCAACACGTTCAGAAGCCGCTCAACGCCGCTACCCGGTGGACTCCCGATGGCCTTCACTGATGAATTCCGGAAAGACGCACAGAAGCAGACTCAGTGGCGGGCATTTGTCCGCAAATCCAAGCCGGTGGATGTTTCAGTAGACTTCGATGCCGTTATTGACAAAGTTGCGGCGTTCTTGATGCCGGTCGTTGAGGCGGCAAAGGGGGAAAAGCTGTTTGGAAAGTTGTGGCCGCCAAAAGGCCCATGGGGCCAGTTGATCATAGAATGATCGAAAAAACGGACCCGGCTTCGCTCAAGGTAAACTCACCGCTGAATTCTTGATCAGTGCTAATTTTTTTTGACGGGTCCAGCCTTTAATTTGACGCTCCCGATTGGCGGCTGAATGCTTATCTGTAATGTTCTTTTGTATCCATTCACGCCCTTGACCGCTTTTTAGGAACCGCTCCCTTTTCATTGCTTCACTGCGGGTCGCATACTCCTCAAGGTGTCTCAGCCGCCAAGGTCCATTTTGTTTATACGTATATCTCCTCGATCCGGATTCATCAACATTATGACGTTTAATACGCATTTCAAGATCAGATGTTTGTCCCGTATAGAGTTTCCCGGTGCTTTCGCTTTGGAGAATATAAACCCAATATGGCAAAACAGCCCCGTAAAAAATTAGGCCCAATCTCCAAAGATCGGGCCTTTAAATTTGGCTCCCCAGCACGGACTCGAACCGCGGACCCGATGGTTAACAGCCATCTGCTCTGCCAACTGAGCTACTGGGGATCAAGATAACAAATATTTAAATATCCCGTGGCTCGATGGTTAATCCGCCTGCGGCGGACTCTGCCAACTGAGCTACTCGGGATCAAATGGGTTAAACCCAAATATTACACAATAATAAATATTTAATTATCCAGTGGCTCGATGGTTAATCCGCCTGCGGCGGACTCTGCCAACTGAGCTACTCGGGATTAAGTGGGTTAAACCCAAATAGCAAGGGTTGCTAATAATAGAGCGCGGAAAAAAAGTCAACAGGTAAAGGAGGTGAACTGGTGAAATTCTATAAATGTGTCCAATAGTTCAATTATATATGATTGGCCCCTTTATCCAAAGAAATTTTGGTGCCTTTCCCAAAATTGAATTTCCGAAAAATGATGCTCCTGTGTGCCCTTGTACTCTACCGCATAGCTGGCACAGGTAGCGCCCATGCGGGCCGCATCGGTCAAATCTTTTTCTGTGGCAATCCCTTTCATCAAACCGGCCCGATATGCATCACCCGCCCCCGTGGGGTCAATCACCCGGGTGGCATCTACCGCTGAAACCCGTATATTCTCCTCGCAGGTGGAGACCATGGAACCTTTATCTCCGAAAGTGGTGATGAGGGCCGTATTGACACGGTTTAAAATTGTTTTTTTATCCATTTCCGTGGTTTTATTGACCATCTCAAGTTCATAGTCATTGGAGATGAAGATATAAGCTCCGGTAAGAATTTCAATCAGTCGGTCTTTTGGAATAATGGGCAGGGATTGTCCGGGATCAAATATGTAAGGGATCGCCAATTTTTTGAAGGCGCGGCTGTATGCGAGCATATCATCAATATTTCCCGGCGATATGATCGCCAGGGCTCCCTCGGTCGTTTTTGAAAAGTTATAGAGGGATGGATGCTTCATGGCACCTAAGGTAAACCCGGTGATCTGATTGTCTGACTGGTCGGTGGTAATGTAAGCTGAGGCGGTAAATTCTTCAGGCATGATTCGAATTCCGGTTAACGGCAGGCCATTTTTTTCAAGCCACGCGCCGTATCCATTGAAGTCCTTGCCGACACTTGCCAATATCAGTGGCGTTTCCCCCAGCAGGGAGAGATTGTAGGCGATATTTCCAGCCGTACCACCAAATTTTTCAGAAAGGTCATTTACCGTAAAACACACGTTTAAATCGTGAATTTTTTCCGGAAGGATATGATCCGTGAATTTGCCGGGAAAATCCATGATTCGATCATATGCTAATGATCCAGATACAAAGATCTGCATATCCTTGCCCCCGTGGTTTAACCGCTACCAGACAAGCGCCTCATAAATCCACCCCTTGTCTTCGTCCGCATGCTCGATGAAAATCCAGCTGCCTTTGCGTTTTATGACTCTAAAAGGAATCCCCTTTTCCACCGTAAATACTATTTTGTGGCGGGTCCCCGGCCCTGATCGAATATTGGATTTCTTTTTTTTGGTAATAACCGTTCGGATCTTGCCGACAAGTGATTTATGTATCCACCCTTCATCCTGTTCAAAATCGCGAAAACGGTACCATGCGCCCGATTTTTTAATGATCTGGATCGGATGGTATTTTCCTACCTGCCAAATAATGTCATACTTTGTTCCCGGTCCGGAACGGATATTGGCCACAGAAGCAGAGACCGCCAGACGCTCAGCCATTGCGACGCCACTAGATAAAGTAATAAAAAAAAGGGTGATGATGATGGCGTAGATTCTCATTGTTAAACCTGATAAAATTCGAGTTCGGGTAATTTAACACACGTAAGCTTATTGCCATAAACCGCGCCGGTATCGATCCCAATCTTGTTTGGAAGAACGAGCGGTTCTGGAAACGGGGTATGCCCGAAGACAACCTGTTTCCCAAAATCATAATCCGAGTGGATGAATTCGCTCCGTATCCAGAGAAGATCGTGGGTTTTCTGAAGGTCGAGGGGGATTTTGTTTTTCAGGCCGGCATGTACAAATATGTATTGATCGGTCTCGAAAAAAAGGACCAGTGATTTAAAAAAGTCAAGGTGTGAATCGGGGATTGGAAATGTTTTCGGCGTACGATCCTGTTCCAGATAACTATCTAGGGTTTGCTGACCGCCGTTGGCCAGGTATGTAAATCGATCAACTCCCGAGAGGTAGTTCTCGAGCATGTCTTCATGATTGCCCTTCAAAAAAACGATATTCTGGTGGCGCTTTTTAAAATCGATCAGGTATTCCACCACTTCAAAAGAACGGGGGCCACGGTCGATATAATCGCCGATAAAGACGACCGTGTCGCGCTCAAATTCGATATCGAGTCGATCGATGAGCGTACCCAACTTGTCCATACATCCATGGATGTCTCCGATTGCAAAAATTCTTTCCATAACAAAATGAAAATCCGGTCATACCGGTTGGGCTTTACAGATCAGTCACTATAAAACAGATAAAATATTTTATCCGAATGCCTATTATACCATAAAAATACGCCTCGGGCGATCGAGACGTAAAATCCCTTCTTCTTTTGCGGACCGCAGTGCGAGTTGATAATCATCGGACTCCAGGTGAGCTGAAAGTTCCTTTATCTCATCCGCCCGACCGCAGGGTCTATACTGGGGCATGATATTAACATAACTGTTCGGCGATAGTCTACATGAAATAAATTTCATTATTTCTCGAGTGCCTGAAAGTCCTTTTGGTAGGACCAGATGCCGAATCAGCAGACCGCGTCGGGCAATACCCTTACCATCTAAAATAAAATCTCCCACCTGCCGATGCATCTCGATCAGCGCCTGCCGTGCGACCTCGGGATAATCTCTGGCGTTGCAAGTCGTTTCGGCAATCTCCGGATCCCAAAACTTGAAATCAGGCATATATATGTCAAAAACACCTTCGAGGAGTTTAAGGGTTTCAACACGATCATACCCCCCGCTGTTGTAAATCAACGGAACAGAGAGCCCCTGATTGACAGCGTGTTCAACCGCTGAAAGGATCTGGGGGACCACGTGTGAAGGGGTGACAAAATTAATGTTGTGGCAGCCACTTTGCTGCAGCAACATCATGATCGACGCCAGGCCTTCATCCGATATCTCCTCACCATGGCCTTCATGGCTGATATCATAATTCTGGCAAAAGTTGCACAAAAGATTGCAGTGGGTAAAAAAAATAGTGCCGGATCCATGTGTGCCGACCAGAGGCGATTCCTCTCCAAAATGAGGGTTATAGCTGGACAGATAGGCTTTTGCTCCGGTTTTACAGATTCCTGTTTTACCTGAAATTCGATCGATCTTGCACGCTCTTGGACACAGTGTACATGATTTCAAAATGGCGTATGCTTCCTCTCGTTTTTTCCTCAAGAGGCCTTTTTGAAAGGTTTTTATATATACAGGCTCAGTGGTTGGCATCTGCATGCTCAAAAAGCTTTTGAAATCGTATCGTTTCCGGGTGATGATTATGTATCATATGACACACTTCTGTTAGAAAAAGAGGCTTGGCTCAATTTCCCCTCACTGATGAGCTTTGGCCAGCATCTCACCGGCATGGTCGAGTGTTGCTCGGGTGATTTTTGCTCCACCCAACATTCGGGCAATTTCTTTGACCCTTTCCTTTTCATTGACCGGCTCAATTGTTGTTTTTGTTCTTCCTTTTGAAACATGTTTGGATATCAAGAAATGATGATCACCAAATACCGCAATCTGAGGCAGATGGGTGATACAGACAATTTGATGAAAACGGGCAAGGGAAGAAAGTTTTTTTCCGACAACTTCGGCCACGCCCCCTCCGATCCCAGCGTCAACTTCATCAAAAACAATGGTTTCGAGGGATTCTGTCCGGGCCAATATGGCTTTTAGAGAAAGAACTACCCTGGAAAGCTCGCCACCCGAAGCAATATCGGAAAGGGGTTTCAGCGATTCCCCAACGTTTGGGGCGATCATAAAAGTGGCATGATCAATACCGGTTTCATCGATACAGTTTTTATTCAAGACAAGATGTGGATCTCTATTTGGATCGGCTGTTATGCAACCGATTGACACATCAAACTTTGTCTGTGGCATTTTGAGGGTGGCCAATTCCTTTTCCATCTTTTGGGAAAGAACTTTTGCGGTTTGCAATCTCTTTTCTGAAAGCTTTTGGGCTAGGTCGGCTAAAATGCGGTGCATTTTGGAAAGTTCGGCTTCGATTTCAGCGATGGTTTCGGATATATTTTCGATTCCCAAAAGCTCATGCTCAATCGATTCAAGGTGTTGAAATAGCGCATCCAACGATCCCCCATATTTGCGTTTCAACTTCTGGAGCGTATCGAGCCGGGCCTCAACCGCCTCCAGGCGCTGATCATCGACCTCTATAGTTTTAAGATAGGACCTAAGCGCATCAACCGTATCCTCTATCCGAAGTGTTGTATCGGAAATTTTTTCTGCTTCTGAACAGAGGTTGGGGTCGATCTGGCATGCCCTTTCCAACTCTTTTTTGGTCTCACCAAGTCTTTCAACAATAGCGCCAGGTGCCCCATAAAGGGCTTCAATACTGCCATGAACCGCTTTGTAAAGGGTTTCTCCATGCTTTAGGCGGATTCGCTCCTGTTCGATGGCTGAATCCTCCCCGGCTGTTATCGAAGCATCAAGGATCTCTTTTTTTTGGAATTGGAGCAATCCAACATGTTCAGATTGTCGGCCTTCTTTTGTTTTCAAATCCTTTAACTCTTGAATCAAAGGGGCGATTTCATTAAAGACGTTGAAGACCTTTTCGCGAAGCGGCAAAAGACCACCGAATTGATCGAGGATAATCAACTGTTGATGGTCCTTTAAAAGCCGCTGATGTTCATATTGTCCTGATATACTGGCCAGGTTTTCAGTTATCAAAGTGAGCACCTGGATGGTGGCCATACGACCGTTGATATAGATCCGGTGCCTCTCATTTCTGGAAATTATTCTTCTGATCAGGAGTCCTTCGCCAGAATTGTAACCATTGCTCTCCATAATTTCAGCAATGTTGCTTTTTGGTACAACCTCAAAGAGGGCTTCAAGTTCTGCAGTTTCGGCACCCGATCGTATCAGTCTGGACGACGCTCTGCTGCCGAGAAGAAGATTGACCGCATCGATAATGATCGATTTTCCGGCGCCTGTTTCTCCGGTTAAAATAGTCAACCCTTTTGAGAAATGGATATGAAGATCATCGATGATGGCAAAATTTCTGATGGAAAGTTCTTGAAGCATAAAGGCAAAAATGAAAATATTTAAAGGGAAGTCCTATTTTTTTATCTCACAATCATCGCGGCTTGTAAAGACAGTTGTCTATTTCGGAAATTCGGCATCAATATTGATTCGCGGCATGCGTAATTTGGATTTGACCGGGTGGGCTTGATGTTTTATGTATCTTTTTGATGGTCAAGAATGTAAAAAGATAACAGCGGAATGAGATGAAAGCAACTAACAAAAAAAACATTCTAAGCCCTTTAGGCCAAATCAATTCGCATCCGGGAATAAGTACCCAAGCTTATCGGCATGCCGCTTTATTTTGTAGATGGGTTGTTCTGATGTCAGTCTTTCTTTTCTTATCGTGCGCCCCCAAGATCGCCATCAAGCCGGAGCCGGTTAAAATTGATCCGGGAAATGCGCTTTTTTCAAGGGCAGAAAAGATGTTTCAGTCAAAATCGTATGACAGGGCCCTTGAACTCTACCAACGATTTCTTTTTCAATTTTCATACAGACCACAGGCGGATGATGCTTTAATGCGGATCGCTAAAATCTATGAGATGGAAAATAAAATCTTAAAAGCCAGAGAAAGTTATCAACGGTTGACGACCGATTACCCAAAAAGTCCTTTTGTCCAGAATGCAATGATGAAGATGCTTTTCATGCTTTACAAAGAAGGAAAATATAAGGAGGTTATACGAAATTCAGCCAACGTACTGGAAAAAACTATCTGGAGAGATCATATTTTCAAAATACAAATGCTTCTTGGCGACTCGTATTTAGCGCTTAGCCAACCGGAAGAAGCGGTAAATTCTTTTATCGTGGCATATCAGCAATCGAAGAAGGAAGAAAAAGCAAATGTGATCCAGAAACTGACAGGAGCAATCGGCCAACTGGATCCCAACCGGTTGATGTTTCTCTTTAAAGAGATGGATGATGAACTGCTGAGCGGGTATCTTTTATATCAGCTGGGAATTGGCTATGCTGACGAAAAAAAATTTGAAAGTGCAATGAAAATGCTGTCTCTTTTGGTTCAAAAGTTTCCAAAACACGAAAAGACTCGCCAGGCAAAAACATTGTTGGAAGAACTTGAAAAAAAATCTCTGTATCAGCGGTATACCATTGGTTGTTTGCTTCCGCTCAGTGGTCCATATAAAATTTACGGTAACAAGGTTTTGAAAGGGATCGAGCTGGCCCTTGGGCAATACAGTGATGGAGACGGCCGTCCCACAATAAAGATAATCATCAAAGATACGGAATCTGATCCACAAAAAGCCGTCCAGGCTGTGGGGGAGTTGTATGAGGAACGGGTCGCCGCCATTATCGGCCCCCTTGCCACGGCCACACAGGCTGCGAGTGAGGCCCAAAAATTGGGACTACCGATTATCACACTCACTCAGAAAAGAGAAATTACCGATATGGGCGACTATGTTTTTCGAAATTTTATAACGCCCGGAATGCAGGTTAAAACCCTCGTATCCTATGCGATAAAGGAGCTTCAGTTAAAGCGGTTTGCTATACTTTATCCGGATGAGAATTACGGAAAAACCTTTATGAACCTGTTCTGGGACGAGGTGATCGCCCTTGGAGGGAAAGTGGTCGGTGCAGAGTCCTACAATATAAACCACACAGATTTTGCGGATCCGATCAAAAAGCTGGTGGGTCTGTATTATGACATCCCTGAAGATCTCAAATACCCGGACGAACAGGTGGCTTATAAAGAAATCAACCCCAATGAAAAAGAAAAAAATGACGAGGCCGATGATCGGGAAGCCATCGGCAATGACGAATCTGAAACTGACACCGCGGAAGAAGAAAAGGAACAAGGATCTGAAGATCCGAAAGCGATCGTCGATTTTGATGTCATTTTCATTCCCGATGCGCCAAATAAAGCGGGGCTGATAATCCCCCAGCTGGCCTTTTATGATATCGAGGATGTCTATCTTTTAGGGACAAATCTTTGGCATTCCAAAAAGTTGATCAAAATGGCCCGGCATTATGCACAGAACGCCATATTGGCGGACGGTTTTTATTCAGAAAGCACATTAAAGGTGGTTAAAAATTTTGTTGAATCTTTTGAAAAGACCTATGGAGAAAAGCCGGGATACATTGAGGCAGTAGCCTTTGACACCGCCAGGATTCTCTTTGAAATGGTCGGTCGACCTGATATTCGATTCAGGACCAAACTCAAAGACGAACTGATGAACCTTCGCGGTTTTGAGGGGGTCAGCGGGATGACCTCATTTGACGATCGTGGTGAGGCATGGAAAAAGCTTCACCTTCTTAGAATCAAAGGCGATAAATTTGTCGAAATAAATTGAGGGATTGGAGTCTGATGAATCTTTTCTATTTCGCGTACAACTTTCTGGGTACCGGCCTTTTTTTAACCCTCTTCCCTCCGTTTTGGTTTTATTCGCGCGTTACCGGCCGGTACCGCGAAAGTATTCACCAGCGCATCGGGATCTACCCTGATTCACTCATCTCCAAGATTTCCGGAACACCCCGTATATGGATTCAAGCCGTTTCCGTGGGCGAAATCAATGTTGCCCTAGCGATCATGGAATCCCTTGCCGCTTTAATGCCGGATTGTGCCCTGATTCTTTCGACAACAACAGAGCATGGACATGCCTTTGCTCAGCGTAAGATCCGTCAAAGTCGCGTTAGAAAAAATACAACATGTGTTTTTGCTCCCGTTGATTTTATCGCCTCGGCGCGAAAGGCCTTGTCTACCCTCAAACCGGACATATTGGCATGCCTTGAGACGGAGATTTGGCCAAACTGGCTCATCGAGGCCCATAGAATGGGGATCAAGACCGCCCTCATCAATGGCAGAATTTCCGTACGTTCCATCAAGGGATATATAAAGATCCTGCCATTGATGAAGGAAACGTTAAAGTCTGTTGATGCCTTTAGCATGATCCGGGCATCGGATGCTGAGCGGATCAAAAGGATGGGCGCCCCCGGAAACAGAATTGAGGTCAACGGAAATGCGAAATACGATCTGCTGTTGAATCAGGTGGATGGAACCGATCGCGAAAAAATGAAACGCCTGTACAAACTCATAGATAATCAACCGGTTTTTATGGCCGGTAGTATTCGCGGTGCAGAAGAGAAGATCATTATTGATGTTTATGAGAAGATCGTCCAATCCCATCCTGAAGTTATTTTGATGATCGCACCCCGACACGTGGAAAGGTCACGTCGCATCGAAGAGCTGGTCAGAGAAAGAGGGTTTTCATACCAGTTTCGGACAGACCTTGACAAAGAAAACCATTCACGAACCGCATCTGTAATCATTATCGATACGATCGGTGAACTACAGTCCACATACAGCATCGCATCCATTGTTTTTTGTGGGGGGAGTTTGGTCCCGCTGGGCGGACAAAACATCCTCGAAGCAGCTGTATGGGGAAAGCCGGTTTTTTTTGGGCCATCGATGGAAGATTTTCTCGATGCAAAGGATCTTCTTGACAAGACAGGAGGCGGTATACAGGTGAGAGATGGCCGGGAACTGGCTGAAAAAGCAGTCTATTTCTTCGACCATCCAGAAGAGGCGGAAATGATTGGAAGGTTGGCTAAAAAAGCCGTGGTGTTAAATCAGGGGTCAGCCCGAAAACATGCGATGGTCCTTCAACGTTTACTCACCTGATCGGGCTCGCCGCCGGCTCATTTTGCAATGAGGATTGACCGGTGGCCTGCAGAACGCTCAGCCACAATTTCCCCTGTGGATCGACCTGTTTCCGTTTTCCGACCGATGCACTCAAAGGGATATGTACAAAGGCATTGTTCCAGTTCCCGATGATGAGTTCTGTCTTTCCGGCCATCCCTGCGTGGACGGCATCCCGACCTAAAAAGCTGCAAAAGACATGGTCATTTGCATTTGCTGGAAGGCTCCTTATCAGGTAACTGGGATCGATATATTTTACGGTAGCTTCAATATTTTTGGCCTTGAAATGGGTTAAAATTGCGTCTTTTAGAAACAGTCCGATATCATTGGGTCTGATGTTTCCAGATTCGTCGACATCTTTTTCTCTGTTTTTGAAAAACTTCTGACCCGCACCTTCGGCTACGACGATGACGGCATGACGCCTTTGTCTTAAGCGTCTTTCCAGTGAATTTAAAAGTCCGTTTTGACCCTCAAGATCAAAATCAACCTCTGGTATCAGCACAAAATTGACATTTTGTTGGGCCAACGTAGCCGTTGCTGCGATGAAACCGGAATATCGCCCCATCAGTTTGATGAGGCCGATTCCGTTCGGATATCCTTCTGATTCGTTGTGCGCCCCATTGATTGCCTGTGTCGCCACATCAACCGCCGTGTCAAACCCAAAAGACCGTGATACCAAATAGATGTCGTTATCAATGGTTTTTGGTATCCCCACCACGCTGATTTTCAAGCCTCTTTCGGAGATGATCCCTGCAATTTTTTTTGCAGCAACTAGGGTTCCATCACCCCCGATCATAAATAGAATTCTTAAATTCATCCTTTCCAGGCTGTCGACAATTTCGTCGATCGGCTGCGGTCCCCTGGACGACCCCAGGATTGATCCGCCTAGATTGAGTATTTTGGCTACCAGGGCCGGTCGGAGCTCGATGGTTTCATGACCGTATTTTGGGATAAATCCTTGCAGACCATACCGGATGCCACAGATATTTCGGACACCATATCCATAATAGAGTTCAAGAACGATGGAACGGACAATATCGTTCAGGCCTGGGCATAACCCGCCGCAGATTACCAATCCACACCTCAGTTTGCTTGGATCAAAGTATATTTTGCTCCGCGGACCCGCCCGTTCAAAAGAAGGAATCTCTTCTCCTGATGTAATCGCCTGGTTCAGAGTGCTTAAATCAACGTTGATTAAAACCCGGTCTAGATCGGTTACGAATTTCTGGCTGGATTTCGTTTTTTCATCCCGGATCGGCGATGCTATTTTGGGTTCACCAAGTCTCGGAATGGTGGTATCGATGGGGCGGCTGTTCATGTTCATTTCATCAGGTTTATACAAGCCATTTCAAAACCTCATTTTTCGCTTTTGTCAGAGAGCGAAGGTTGAGTCATAAGGCGCCGTTAAATTTGAAGTCTCCTTTGCCCAATATGTCATGAAGATGCAAAACCCCCAGAATCTTTCTTTTCGAATTGACGATCGGGAGCACTGTAATTTGATGTCGCTCCATCATGTTCAATGCATCATATGCCGGTGTATCCCCAGTAACCGATCTTGGATTGGTTGTCATGACATCGCGCACCATCAAATCAAGGACAGACGTTTTCTTCGAAATTAAGCGCCGGAGGTCGCCATCGGTGATGATACCGATTAGGGTGTTGTCATCGGCAGCTGTCACAAGTGTCACACCCAGCTGAAGACGATTGATTTCATCAATCGCTTCGTCCATTTTGGCGTTCTCAGAAACGTGCGGTACAAGCTCTCCGGTCAGCATAAAATCCTTTACATTGCAGGAAAGTCGGTGGCCCAGGCGGCCACCCGGATGAATTTTTTCAAAATCGCTTGTTTTAAATTTCTTTTTGTTGATAAGGACCACCGCCAGGGCGTCACCCATGGCCAATAGGGCGGTAGTGCTCACGGTTGGAGAAAGTCCCAAAGGGCAGGCCTCCTTTTCTACACCGACATCGATCACAATGTCACTGATTTTTGCCAGGGTTGACTTGTCATCTCCGGTAAAGGCAACGATTTTGCACCCGATTTCACGGATACTTGGTATAAGGTTATTGAGTTCATTAGTCTCCCCACTATTGGAAAGGGCAACAAATATATCGTTCGGTCTCGCCATACCGAGATCGCCGTGCATCGCCTCCACCGGATGTAAAAATAAAGCGCGTGTTCCGGTACTGTTTAAAGTG
Organism: Desulfobacterales bacterium; assembly: GCA_011049715.1. Lineage (GTDB taxonomy): Bacteria > Desulfobacterota > Desulfobacteria > Desulfobacterales > UBA2156 > UBA2156. Next base: position 3,167 of record DRHF01000426.1, on the reverse strand, counting down.
GCAGCGATTTTTTTCCCCACTAAACCAGATTTTCCGATGCCACTGATAATAAGACAACCGCTGGATTCGAAAATCAGATCTACCAATTTGGCAAAACTGTCGTTAACACGATCGGCCAATTTTAAGATGCCTTCTGCTTCTAGTTTTAAAACTTCGATTGCTTGCTCGATGACCATATGCCGTTTTTTCCTCTGGATACCGTACCCCTGTGCAATGAAATCGGGCTGTAGAACGTTTCCGAAATATTTATAGCAATCCCGTTCATTTATCAATTAAAAAATGCAGGCGCTTTTGGGTGACATTTTTTATATGGTTTTCATCAAATTTTTAGTTGACAACCCGCCACTCGCTCATTATATTTCGCCATCTTTCTTGAACCTTACTTTAAGGGCCGGGAGGGGCTCTCTCCAGGCCCTTTTTTTTTTCTTAAACTCGATAAAAAAGGGGGTGATCCAATTGATTTGTACAACGGTCAGAAAAGAAAAGGAATGTCCTTTTATGACACAAAAAGGGTGTTCATACAATGGCGGGATTTGCCATGAGGTCGTGGAGGAATGCAAAGGATGCAATCGTTCTACCGAGTTCTCATCAGGCTGGTATTGCACGACATTTCCCAATCCCTTGATAAAATGGAAAATCGGGAAATGCAATCTGGCGTCTCATGTAACCTCAGTTTCAACATCCATCAAAACCAAGATCAATCCGCTCAAAGCATCCAAACGGGGAAAACGATAGCCGGCCTTGCGATCTTAAGGTAAACCCCGTCCTATTGCAGGACGGGGTTTTTTTTGAAGTTCTCATGACAGAACAACCGGGCAACTTATCCGCCACTTGCGGGTGCTAAAGGCCCCCTGCTGTTTTAATGACGTGACAATTTTTCCTCTATATCCTGAATCCGTTTTTGTTGTTCATGATACAAGGCGTGTGCGGTTTCCAGGCTTACTTCCTCGAACACAATGGTATCACCTGGAGTTGCCTGGGCGACTTTGGGGATGTCCGTGGAGATAACGGTTGCAATTTTAGCATACCCGCCCATGGTCTGCTCTACCAGCAGGATAATGGGCTGTCTGTCTGGCGAAATTTGAATCCCACCCGGCATGCTCGGTTCTGAAATGATACTTTTCGGCATATCTTCACGCTGAAAGATCTCTGGACCCTGGAGCCTGTATCCCATTCGGTCCGACCTGGTGCTGACGTTGAACACGGATTGAAAGAAAATTTCAAACCCTTCCCGAAAATAAAAATCCTGAGGGCCGGCAATGGCACGCAAAACAATTTCAGATAAATATCGAGGACGGTGTGCAGAACAAAGCCGTCTGGGTGCATCCAAGAGCCTCCCCCGGCCCCTTTTTAAAATATCTCCCTTTTTTAAGGATCGGCCGTGATATCCCCCAAATTGGCCGCCGGCATAGGTGGATCGGCTCCCCATAATCACAGGAGTATCGACCCCTCCTGTGACTGCCATATATGCCCTACAGCCGCTTCGTACCTGGTAGAAGGCAAGCACGTCCCCGGGTGTAACTCGAAAAGAGGTCCATGGTTCCACCGGTTTGTTATTCAGCTTTGCTCCCATGTCCGCGCCGGTAAGAGAAACATCCGCCTCTTTTAAAACTGCCAGTCTTGGCCCGGTAATGCTGATCTCAAGAACGGCGCACTCCTCAGGGTTTCCCACCAGCAAGTTGGCTATCCTAAAGGAAAATAGATCAAGCGCACCGGACACCGGGACACCCATCTGCTGGTAGCCATAACGCCCATTATCTTGAACAGTGGTATAGGAGCCGGGTGCAAGTACCAGAAACGTAGTCATGGCATGCTCTCTTTTTCAAGCAGCTGAAAATATTTGTCATGGGATATGGGAACAAATCGAATCAGATCCCCGGGACGATAAGGGATGGGATGTGGACGTGCAGGATCGAATAGTTTAAGGGGCGTTCTCCCGATCAGCTGCCATCCGCCAGGGCTCTCGACGGAATAGATACCTGTCTGTTCATTTGCAATTGCAACAGACCCTTGCGGCACAGCGGTGCGGGGCGTTTTCAGGCGCGGTGTATGAAGTTCTTTCGGAAGCCCGCCCAGAAAAGGAAAGCCCGGTGAAAATCCGATGATATAGATTATATATTCGGGTTGTGAATGGAGTCTGATAACATCCGGTATCGAAAGCGCGTGACTTTCTGCAACCACTTGAATATCCGGACCAAATTCTCCGCCGTAGCAGACAGGTATTGTTACCGTTCGAGGGACGGGGATCACAATATCATGCAGTTTTTTTTCAAGCGAAATAAAGGCGTCCTGCAGATCCTTTGGGGTGGTTACCGAAGGGTCGTATAGGATCATCATTGATCGATAGGCGGGAACAATTTCCACCACCCCTGGAGGCATATTTTTTTCCGCGGCAACAGATATGGATCTGACCTTTTGATTCACGACCGGATCAATGGCATTACCATATTCCACCAAAAGGCCACGGTCTCCCACAGTGCGAAAATGCGCATTTTCTAATAAAGCGCTGTGCAAAGCGATCCTTCCCAATTAAACGACAGCTTCTTGGTACTAAATCAAATCCATTCGCTTTACCGTTACACCACCGATTTCCAGGGTTTGTCTAATATGCCTTACCAATTCGACCGCCCCGGGTGTATCACCGTGAACACACATGGTCTGAAATTCAATTGAAATAACGCTGCCGTCCACGGCAATGACTTTGTTGTCTTTTATCATTTTTAGCGCCCGTTCAGCCACTTTCTCGGGATTGGTAATGACCGCTCCCGGCAGACGACGCGACAACAGTGTTCCTTCACTGGTGTATGCGCGGTCAGCAAATGCCTCAAAAACAGGCTTCACACCCACTTCCTGACAGATCTGCTTCATTCGGGCTGAGTTTTTACCGGCTTGTACGACATACAGCAGCTTGGGATTAACCTCTGAGATGGCCTCTGCAATGACCCGAACAATCTCCTCATTTTGAACGGCCGTATTATATAAGGCGCCGTGGGGTTTCACATGGCGAAGAATCGTTCCGTTCGCTTCGCAAAACGCTTGAAGCGCGCCGATTTGATAAATCACAAAACCACGGATTTCATCCTTGGAACAATCCATGTTTCTACGCCCAAAGCCAACCAAATCAGGATATCCTGGATGGGCCCCTACACCGACGTCCAATTCTATGG
>DRHF01000425.1 GCA_011049715.1 Desulfobacterales bacterium | reverse complement strand
TTTTAATTCTCCTTTTTAATTGGTTGAACGCACTTCTAAGCCACCCTTAAAAGCACCTTCCGCGTAATTTTAAAATGTTCGCAACTTTGGCAGTTTTCCATGTGTTCGGTCTCACCCGAATAACCCAAACAGTCGGCCCTTGAAACAAGCTGATAGTCTTTGTCTGGACACTTGACCATTTCAAGTTCGATGTCACCGGCAACGATTGTTTCAATGGACGTTCCGTTGCCAATTACGCCCTGTTGAATAATACCATTAAAAACGGGCTTGCCGAATTTGCCCCTCATCATGTGGATTTGAATTGTCGCGTTGGTTCGTTTTTGTATTTGGTCATAAATTCGAAGGACTAACATTACCTTGTTGTCTGCTATCTTTCCGGCCTCCCAATCATCCTTTAATTTTCTAAGTTCTTTAATTTCTTGCTCGATTAGCCCCATTTCGGACCTCCTTTTTTAGTTTATTGATTTCACGGTACATCGAAAGTTGTCCCCGTTTAAGATCAATAAGTTCTTGCGTTACGTTTTCTACGTTACTGCCGTATCGTCTACCCTGTACTATCAACACGCTTTTTACATAAGCATTCGATAGATTCTGTCTGTATTCTTTTTTATAAAGTCCAAGTCTTTCCGAATTCAATTTGGTATAGGCTTTGCAATAGTCACGGGCTTTTTGCCCGTTTAATTTTCGATGGGCTGTAATTTTCCCTATGTTAGCTACATAATATTCTTTATCTTGAACTTGAATTCTTTCCTTATTATTAAGTCGATATTTTTTACGGTATGTAGATAGCTTTTTTTTATTAGCCATACGATAGTTTTTACTATAATCGCTTCTGTATTCTTTGGTCCATACCATAGAAATCTAATAAACCCTATAGCCTATTTCGTTAGGAATTTTCGGCGGGTTAGGATCATACATCGCCTCGTAATATTTTCAGGTTTTCCTCTGCCCTATCAGACCTTGCCCTAAAGTCCTTATGCCAAGAGTCTGATTCTTTTCGTAAAAGCTGAATAACTACAAAGGCATTGTGCACCGGATCGCCCTTTGACTCCCTGAGTTTTGAATCACAGGACAGGCAATAATAGCCGTCATCACCTCTAAAATGAACGGCAAAGTTATACATTACCCCCTGCGTTTTCCGACAGTCCATACACAAATCCTTGCCGCATTTAAAACAGGAATCAAAAACACAATTATCACTACCACAATGGTCGCAAACCCCTATTTCTCGTTCTATTATTTTTTTCATTTAAACAGCCTCCTTTTTTATCGGCGGGTTAGGATCATTCAGCCACCTTTAATAACGATCGGTAGTATATTTACAACCCCACATTCGGGGCACCGAAGCCCCGGTTGATCAACCAAAGGTTAAACACTTTAAAACCTATATAAACCCTATTTTACAAGATGTCAAGACTTATTTACAAACATTCACACAATAACCGTAAAATAGCCCTTTTTTCATGCAAAATAATAGAAAATCATACGAATATCGGGACTCTAGGAGGTGGACTAGGCGGTTCTTGCCTAATTAATCGATCAATACACAACAAAAGACCGACAATTCCGTCTATTTTACCCTGCGAACTTGCCTTGTCAGGATAATACATTCCAGCCGGATTGCTTTTGACCGCCACATTGTCCGCCATAAATCTTAACAACGGATTGCCGCCATGATTGACCTGCTTTTCAAGTAGCCGTCTTTCAAGTTCATTACACGGCGGCCCCATATATTTCGGCCCGGCCCCACATCCGAATACCGCAGGCTTGGCTTTTGATCGGCCCATTTCGATATTCAATTGTCGCATAAAATCATGTGCATCAAACATTATGTCTATTGCTATACCCCAAATATTGAACATTTTTGCATCCGCTACGATCTGATGTCTCACAAAATCGTAATCTATGGCGTTCCCTTCGGTCGTTTCAAGAAATCCTTGCGCTTTCCAACCCTGATACTGGTCCCGGTACTTGTTTTTCTTGTCATAAATTTTAGCCTCCGGACACCACGCACGCATCAGGATATCTATCTTTTTCGGTTCGTCTTTATCTGGGAACGCCATTACCCAACAAGTCAAATCTGAAACTGATGACAGGTCGATACCACCGACGCATGATCGGCCTTTGTATTTCTCGGTTGTTTTTTGCCAGTTTACTTTCATTTGAAAGACCGCGCCTGTTTAATTATATATGAATATTGATCTGCCCATTCAAACAACGGCAAAAACGATGGCCTGTCGTATACGTTGGCATGACAGATAAAAAGACTCCCAGTTTCATCTTGCTCGTAAACTACCTGGTATTCACCATCGGTTCGATTGTGTATCGGTCCGTTGCAAAACTTCTCAATGTGCCTATCAGACAAAAATTTATCCATTATTTCAAAGTCCATCCATTCTTGTTTGCTAAACCATGATTTATCCATCACCCCTCCGTTTTTGCCAGTTTACTTTCATAGTTATTGTATATCTTGCATACCCTCTAAGTGATGTGGAAATTTCAGATCAAACATTGCCAAACAATGGTCGGCCCACCCTGTTGCGGCCTCTTGTTCAAAACAATTAACTGCACTTGCAACCGTTTCCCACGCCTCAAACCAAACCCGCTCCCGAACTGTCATTTCTGTTTCCATTTACCCCTCCTCTTTAAATAACGTCGGTTCATTACAATTATCCACAAACCTGACGTTACGCTTTAGTGATTTATAGTTTCTCTGTAAACTACGGTTTAACAATTCACTCAAAACGATCCGATAGTTGTTCGTCGTTAACCCCTTTTCACGAAAGGAATTTTCAATTTTGCAAATTTCAATTTTAAATTCGGCCATCTGCACCAATCCAACATCCATTTCTATCATTTTTTTTTCGAACCTCCTTTCGTTTTATACAAGATTTTGTATTGATCCGTACAATTTATTGTTCTATTACATACACATCCGAAGTGTAGTTCGAATCCCAAAGTTGGAGATCAATAAATCTATTTACCTGTTGGGTCCAAATGTTCATTCTTTTTGTAAGGAAGTTATTAAGCGCTGCCGGATTCGAAGCTGCATAAAGCGCAATATCCC
>DRHF01000424.1 GCA_011049715.1 Desulfobacterales bacterium | reverse complement strand
CCTTATTGGTTCTACCGACCACCGCCGGAACCGGGAGTGAATCCACACCATCAGCGGTACTGGATATCTTGGATTTGAAAGTAAAATCCGGGATCTCCCATCCCCGACTTAGACCCACCATGGCCCTGATAGATCCGTTGTTAACCGTGAGCATGCCACCTGAAGTTACGGCGTCTACCGGGATGGATGTATTAACCCATGCTCTCGAGTCTTACACCAGTATGCCCTATGACCATCGCCTAAAGCCGGATCACCCCGCTCAAAGAGCTTCCTATTTTGGGTCCAATTTCATCAGTGACATCTTTTGTGTTAAAGCGATTGAATTTGTCAGTAAATATTTGCGTAGGGCGGTGGCAAACCCATACGACCTGGAAGCAAGATGGCACATGATGGCAGGTTCCACCCTGGCCGGCATCGGCTTTGGGAACTCGGGCGTGCATATCCCCCATTCCATGGCTTATCCGATTGGCGGAATGGCTCGTGATTACCTTCCCGATGGATACAATATACATGAACCCATGATACCGCATGGCCAAGCCGTCAGTGTGACGGCTCCGGCTGCGTTTAGGTACACGGCACCCATTTGGCCTGAAAAACACGCCCATGCGGCAGAGCTTTTGAGGCCCAATATCACAAAAGGTAAATCCCTGATAGACGCCGCCCTGGCACTTTCCGGTGGAATCCGTCAATTAATGAAGGATATAGGGTTTCCTAATGGTTTGAGCCAGTTTGGTTACTCAGAAGCAGATATTCCACAGTTGATTGATGGGACTTTAAAGCAGCAACGGCTGCTGGTTGGGTCTCCGCGACGTGTCGGTGAGAGAGAACTGAGCCAGATCGCTAAAGAATCCATGAGTTTGTGGTAAAATCAAGATTACGGGGAGAAACATCTGGGTCAGGAATTGAATCTTGAATGACAAAGACAACGAGGAAGGTCCCTGTGAAATACGCCCGCCCGACTCGCCTGAGCGAGAGCGATGGCGGGCAGGCTTCGTATTTTGTTGCACACCCCAGATAAACAGAAAAAATCAACACGGTTTAACAGGGCAAGAATTTCATCCCAGTACCATCTTCCGGAGCTACCCAGTACCATCTGCCGGAGCTACCGGGCACCGCGTTGCGGCATCTTCGACAGGCGGGACAAGCGGGATAAATAAGGATTAGATCGTTCTGCAGGATTTATTAGAAAATATTCTTGCTTTATAAAGGTAGTACAAGGAATTTTATCTGTATGCCAACACTGATAGGCATCGTAGAAACAGGGTCGCCATGATCGATTAATCGGAGGGATAAGACATGCCGGTTCTCTCGAAGGAAAGTCTGAAGATCGACTATAAGGACGATGGCCAGGGTCAGCCTGTCATCCTGATTCACAGCTCCGTCAGTGCCAATCGCCAATGGCGGGCTCTGACGGAGACATTGAAAGATCGCTACCGAGTCCTGGCAATCAACCTCTTCGGTTACGGAAAAACCACGCCCTGGCCGGGAGATTCACCGCAATCCCTATACGCACAGGCACAGTTGATCCTTGCTTTGTGCGAGGAACTAGGTAGTCCCGTCCACCTCGTAGGGCACTCGTTCGGCGGTTCCGTCGCACTCAAGGCCGCAATGTTGCTCGGCCCGCGTGTCGGAAACCTGATTCTCCTTGAACCTAATTCGTTCTTCCTGCTTAAGCAAGGCGGTCGGACACAGGCCTACCTGGAATCCCGAGGCCTTCGCGACCATGTTACATGCTTTGGCTCGCTGGGCGATTGGCTTAAGGTGGCCCGACACTTCGCAAACTACTGGCTCGGGGAAGGATCATGGAGTGCTATGCCTGAAAACCGCCGCGCTGCATTCACCGAATCCCTGCCGCCCAATTTACACGAGTGGGACGCCGTGATGGAGGAGCAGACAACCATCGAGGAATGGAAAACGCTTACTGCGAAAACGTTGGTGGTCAGTGACAAAGCCACTCGGCTTCCCATTCGCGAGATTGTCGATATCTTCGCTCAGGCCTGTCCCCACTGGTCGTTTCGCTACGTTACCGATGGCGGACATATGGCCCCGCTTACTCGCCCGGACCTCATTAACCCGATCGTTCGCGAGTTCCTTGACGGAGGCTGTGCATGATGCAAACAACGGGGGCAGAGGGTCGAAGAAGGGCAATCGTTCAAGCCGGTGAAAAGAGGGACGCCCATAAGGATATAACCTCAATTGAGCGAGAAAAGGTTCAACCGGGGTGTTAAGAGTCAAATGTTAATGGTTATTTGTTTTAACCCCTTTTGCGAAACTATATTCTTTGTATAGATGAGATACAATTTTGATTAAAATTTTTCAAAAACCAATAACTGATAACTGATAACGAATAACATCTAATCGGGTTTTGACTCGATTAAGGTACAAAAGAAGGAGTCATGATTTCAACGGAAGAGTGGTATACTAAAAGGAAAGTTAAAATCTTGGGATACACCATGAGTTTCGTAGATGAAGGAGCGGGTGATCCAATTGTCCTGCTTCATGGCAACCCCACGTCTTCTTATCTTTGGAGAAATATTATTCCCCATCTAACCGGTTTGGGCAGATGTGTCGCCCCGGATCTAATCGGGATGGGAGACTCAGACAAACTTAAAAACAGTGGACCTGATTCATATTCCTTCATTGAACACAGGAAATATCTGGATGCGTTATTGGAAGAGATCGGCGTAACCGAGAACGTAACATTCGTTATTCATGACTGGGGTTCTGCATTGGGCTTCGACTGGGCTTATCGACATCCAAACAAGGTTAAAGGTATTGTATACATGGAGGCGATACTCATTCATTATGACTGGAGTGATTGGCCGAAAAATGCACGCAAGATTTTTCAGGGCTTCCGCTCCCCCGCCGGTGAGGAAATGGTTCTGGACAAGAACTATTTCGTCGAGCTGATACTGCCCAATTCTCTGATGCGTAAGATGACCCCAACTGAAATGGAAGTTTACCGCCGTCCTTTTCTAAACCCGGGCGAGGATCGACGTCCGACCCTAACCTGGCCACGCCAGATTCCCATCGAAAACGAACCAAAAGAGGTCGTAGAGATTGTAACAGCATATGGTGAATGGCTCTCCAAATCTGACATACCCAAATTATTTATAAATGCCGAACCAGGAGTAATTTTGGTGGGTAGGGCGCGTGATTTCTGCAGGACTTGGCCCAATCAGGAAGAAGTCACTGTTATGGGTAAACACTTCATACAAGAGGAGTCACCGGACGAAATCGGTCAGTCGATCGCAAAGTTCATTCAGCAGTAAGTTGGAGGGTGGCAATCACTATAAATATATTGGGTTGGAGCATAATTTCGAAAGGCAGGTAAAAGCTGTTAAATCATAAATCAAGCTCTGATCCCATTTATTCTTGATTCAAAAGGAGACTGGAATGAATTCTCAAGAACGTGTATTTGCAGCGTTAGAGCGAAGAAAACCTGATCGGGTTCCGATGCTGGAATGGTCGATCGATTCAAAAGTGATCAATGCCATCTTCCCGCAATGTTCATACCTGGACTTCTTAGAGAAAATCGGGATGGATGCTGTCAGCATGGGATTTGAGCATACCATGTCAGGCCAACAAGGGGATGTTCAACCGGGTTATAAATTCAAAGATAAATGGGGGGTAACCCGGGTTTATACCGGTGAAGCCATTGCCTATCCCATAGAAGGAATCATAGAGTCCAAAGAGGATCTAAAGTCCTACAATCCTCCAGACCCTGACGCTCCGAATGCGCTTGGATTTTTTCCTGAACTCGTTGAAAGGTTCAAAGGGGAAAAGGCAATTATTTGGGAGAACCGTGATACCTTGAGTAATCCTAGGTATCTTCGAGGAACAGAAAATCTTTTCCTTGATTATATAGAAAATCCGAAATTTGCCCATGAGATCACAGAAATGGCTCTCAGTTATGAAATAGAGATTGTTAAGAAAGCCGTTAAGGCTGGAGCCGAGATCGTGATGTTAGGAGATGACTACGCCTACAATTACGGCCCACTGATTTCTCCAAACCATTTCAAAGAATTTGTTCTTCCGGGACTTAAAAAGATGGTAGACGCTGTTCACGAACTGGGCGCTTATTGTGTCAAGCATACCGATGGAAACATCATGCTGATTCTTGACCTGATCATCGAAACAGGAGTTGACGGAATTAATCCAATTGATCCCATTGCCGGAATGGACATTCAGAAAATCAAAGCTCTGTATGGAAACAAGGTTTGTATAATCGGCAACATAGACTGCGGTGATCTTTTGACCAACGGCACTCCTGAACAAGTGATTAAAGCGGTGAAAACATGCATATCGGAGGCATCTCCAGGCGGTGGCCACATTCTTTCCTCAAGCAACAGTATACATTCAGGCGTAAAACCTGAAAATTTTCTAGCTATGGTTGAAGCAACAAAAAAGTTTGGTTTATATCCCATTGATGCAAATGGTGTAGCGGAATAGAGTCGGACCACGGTAACCATATGAAATAACGAATAGGGATCAAGTCTACATTTGACTTTGAGGATAGCATACCCTGCTGCATGGTACCGTATCATGTACCGGGACCGGCGGTCCGATTTTTCATTTGGGTTGATTTTACCCATCGTTGTCAGACTTTCCAATTCTGGACATTCCGCTCATGGTGATCTATACTCTGGTATATATCAATAACGATCGGAGGCGTGTTATGCAAACTGCAAAATTATTCAATAATGGTCGAAGCCAGGCTGTAAGGTTGCCAAAAGATTTTCGATTCTCTGGCAATGATGTTTTTATTAAAAAAATCGGCAAGTTGGTTGTCCTTTTACCAAAAGATGATCCCTGGTCCGTATTAGTCAATAGCCTTGACCAGTTTACCGATGACTTTATGGATAGCAGAGATCAACCTAGTCAGGATTCCCGGGAAAAATTTTAATGAAATTTATTCTCGATACAAATATTTGTATCTATATCATTAAGCAAAAACCATCCGGTGTAATAGAGCGTTTTAAGCAGGCAGAGATTTCACGAATCGGTATCTCGTCGATAACACTGAGCGAACTTTTGTATGGGGTTTCAAAAAGTTCAAAGCCGGAACAGAATCAAATAGCTTTGACGCAGTTTGTTGCTCCACTGGAAATATCGTCATATGGTAATGAAGCCGCCCAATATTATGGCGACCTCAGAGCCCAATTAGAAAAACAGAGTACACCTATCGGATCTCTCGATATGCTAATCGCCGGGGTGTACGCCTCATATTACGTTCCAAACTCGGGAAAATGACGGTTGATGAAAAATGTCCAGAAATGCTCCCAGCGATTGCTCAAGATGAGAGATCGAAGTGTAAGAACAGCCTGGCCGCCATTAATGGTCCATCGCATG
>DRHF01000423.1 GCA_011049715.1 Desulfobacterales bacterium | reverse complement strand
TACCAGGATTTCCGCGACCAATGCCTCGAAGGTTTCATCAAAACCGTATTCTTCAGAATACAAAACGCCATGCCGGTGTATGATCCAACCGATATCGCCGGGTGAATTGAATCGTAACAAATAGGACGTTGGTGGTTTTGAATCATCGCCAAGGATATTCTCGATCGCCTGCATGGCATTGAGGAGTCGACGCCGTTCTTCCCTGGTCAGACGAAGCAGCAAACCTTCGGCTTCTTCCATAGATCGCTCGTTGAGCACCGAAAAGGCGTTTTGACCTTGGGGGGTAAGATTCAGAATCCGCCGGCGTGAATCCGACTTTGACCGGACTTTGTGTAGCAGGCCCTCTTTTTCAAAATTATTCAGGATACGGCTGAGATGACCCGGATCGATGCCGAGCTCGTTGATAATATCGCTGGCTGTGAGTTGTTCGTGATTAGCCAATTCATAAAGGATACGCGCCTGGGTTAAAGAAAACCGGGTTTTTAAAAACCCCTTGGCGAGAAGACCGATCTGTTTTGTATAAAAACGGCTAAATCTTCTAAACTCAGCGACACTTTCGGACATTTTCTTTTGGACCGTCATAATCCTCCTCAAGGAAGGGTTGTCTCATTTTGAACATGAATATGCTATATATTTGTTTTTGTCAAGTAATAATTTGATTTAAGCAATCAATTATTTTCTTTTTTAAATCTGCCGGTAATCAATAGGATGCCAACAACCACCAACCCCGCACCAATCCATTGAACAGGGGAGAGCCTTTCCCCTAGCATTATCGTGGCTAAAATAATCGTCAAAATCGGTTCCATGTTCATCAACATTGAAGTTTTTACCGGGCCGACAATCTCAAGGCCGGTGAAAAACGTCATAAAACCGACGGTAAGCGATATGCTTGAAAAACCCAGCTTTAACCAGCTGGATTGGGAAATGGTCGTTTCCGCACCGCCGGTGAAAAGCAGAAATACCACAAACAATACACTCCCTGAAGCAAGACAGTGGAAGTTGACCGCCTGTGGGTTGACGGTTTTCATCGTGAGGCTACTGACGGAAACAAGGCCGGTGTAACCAAATGCGGCTAAAAGCGCAAATGCCACGCCTTGCCAGTTGAGGGTCGCTTCAGTTTGAATTCCTAATGCGAGTGCAATACCGATAAAAGCGATAACAATGGCAATCAAACGGATGATTGTGATCGGTTCATTTTCCGTAAACCTGGATATGATTGCGACAAAAAAAGGGGCGGTGTAAAAGATCAAAACCGCCAAACTAATCGGGAGATATTTGGTGGCAGACAGATATCCGACTCCGGTCATGAAAACCGCAATGCCGAGGGCCATGCCCGTATAGCGCTCGCGTTTGGGTAATTTTAATTGCTTTCCACGGATTTTTTGAAAAAGAAACAGCAGGACAATCGTCATGGAGTAACGCAGAGCGTTAATGGTATGTACATCGATCCCATCCTTTAAAGCCCTATTTGCGGCTAAAATGCTAGCCGTGAATCCCAGTACGGACAGAAAAAGCAAACCGATACCGAACCATTTCCGTGTGCCGCCGGATGCTTGATTAAATTGATCGACCGGGCTTTGTTCCATAAAGGCTTCTTTCCAAAAAGAGTATAACGATAGAATTACCAGGGTATTTAGAGCAATACTGTTCTATTATGCAATATTTAAATCTGGCGTTCAGTCAACAACCTGACCCAAAAAAACTTCAAGCTAAAGACAAAAGTGGGATTTGTATCGATTCTATGATATATTCAAAACTAAACTAGCAATTTCAATCAAAGGAGGAAACAATGGATAAAATGGTAAACCGCGAGATTCACCTTAAAAGTCGCCCCGTTGGCCTCCCGCGTGAGAGCGATTTCGAACTTGTCGAAGTGCCGATCCCTGAAATTGGCGAAAGACAGATGCTCATTCGCAACATCTATATTTCGGTTGATCCCTATTTGAGGGGACGTATGGTAGATCGTAAGAGCTATGTGCCTCCATTTCAACTCAATATGCCCCTGGAAGGCGGCTGCGTTGGTCAGGTGGTGGGATCGAAGGAAGGCAAATTTAAAATCGGTGATTTTGTTTTGGGCATGCAGACATGGGGTGAATACAATATATCTGACGGTACAGGTC
>DRHF01000422.1 GCA_011049715.1 Desulfobacterales bacterium | reverse complement strand
GCGGAATTTGGGATTCATTCGAGGAATAACATCCAATCGAGTTTTGACTCGATTAGGTATAACTTTATTTGAAAATGGTACTAAATATATCATCATCGGCAGATGTGCATTCTTTTTTTAAAAGCCTGTATTTTTCCAGCAGTTCTTTACCTTCTTTGGATAAGCGTGTGCCCTCTTTTCTATCGGTATGGACGATTCTGATATTCAGGTGCTTTTCGGTCGCTTTAATTTTGCTCCAAACCGCTTTGTAAGACATTTTCATCGTTTTAGCGGCCTGGTTAATTGACCCCGTAGTTTCGATGTTCTCCAGAATTTCCATTCTTCCTTTGCCGATGACGATTTTATCCTGGTCATCGACAATCCATTGGCTTGATTTTAATTTGAGTTTTACCATTGTCCTAACTATTGCCCATCCACGACTTTAAATAAATAATAGAGGTGTCCAATTCAGAAATGAGCAGTTTTGGTTCTGGTCAAGGCCGCACAAGGATTTGCGGTGAGGCGTACGTGCTGTACGCCGTAACCGAAAACCCGCGGAGAACGCCGAACAGGGCAAAAAAGGCCATTTATGGGTGGACACTATGCGCCTTTTTGTAAACATACCGGCGTATCCTATCCTCCAATACCGTACATCGCTCTTCCGAACGTCCGTTGAACATCGGTTTTATCAAGACCGTGACCCTGGGGTTTTTTTATTGCAGCCTGCTTGAAAACATCTACAAGCGTTTTCAACGAAGCACCGTCACGAAGGAGCCCTTTGATATCTATCTCATCTTTTGAAAACAGGCAGGGCCTGAGATTGCCATCTGCGGTAAGGCGCAGCCTGTTGCAGGCACCACAAAAATGCCGGCCCAAAGGGGAAATAAATCCCAGTTTACCTTTGGCCCCCGGCAATGAATAAATTTTCGCCGGTCCGTTTGAATTTGCAGCCGGCTCAATCTGAGTCTCACCGATTTTCCCGATCCGTTTCATAACCTCTTCCAGTGGAATAAAAAGAGATTTGTGGTGTTCAAAATCCCAGCCCTCGGTCGGCATGAGTTCAATGAAGCGGACATGATAAGATTTCTTAAAGGTAATATTGACCATGTCTTCTATTTCGTCATCGTTTATCCCCCGCATGACCACCATGTTGATCTTGATCGGATGCATCCCGACTTCTTCTGCTTCTTTTATACCTGCAAGTACGTTTGAAAGCAGATTGTAACCGGTTATCTTTTGGAATCGTTCGGGTTTCAAGGTGTCCAGGCTCACATTAATTCTTCTGATCCCTGCCTCAAACAGCGGGGAGGCCATCTCTTTTAACAGCAGGCCATTTGTGGTGAGGGTCAGAGACCTGAGACCTTTTAAACTGGAAAGCATTCGGCAAAATTCCACCACCCCTTTTCTAACAAGCGGCTCGCCGCCTGTAATTCGAATTTTTGTGATACCGGCGGAAACAGCGGCTTCCGACGCTTTTAGTAACTCTTCATATGAGAGGATCTTTGATTTTGACAGATGGTTGCGTCCTGAAAAAGGTGTGCAATAAAAGCACCTGAAGTTACAGTGATCGGTGATGGATATTCGGAGGTAATCAATTTGGCGGTTGTATGTATCGATCAGTTTCATATCAGTTTAGCTCCATTGGGTCCAGACAGCGGTTCTTTTTCGTAGTTTTAAGTCACTCAAGTTTCGCACCTGATATTTTAAGGAAAGTCGCATCAGGCATAGGGTAAAAAAAAATTTTATTTACCCCACACCAGATGCGGCACCGTTCCAAATTTAAACTTTTTGTTACTTCTAAGCTCCTTTGCCGAACGGACAGTGAGGATAACTGCATTCCGGGCATTCCTTGCAGAGCCCTCCATGGCCGAGAAAGGCCAGTTCCGCTTTACCCATGCGCTCGCCGGCCAGTATACGGGGCAACACCAGATCCAAAACCGTTATCCGGTGATACAGCCCACAGGCCGGTATCCCGAGCAGAGGGACGTCACCCAGATAGGCGAGCAAAAACATGGCGCCGGGGAGCACGGCCGCACCATAATGCATCTCGGTTGATCCAGCCAGGCGAATTCCCTGGCGGGTCACATCGTCCGGATCGACACTCATGCCGCCGCTGAGTAAAATAAAATCACACCCCTCGTCCAGATGGGCCTTGATGGTCTCACTGATGCGCTGGGCATCATCCGGGGCAAAAGCCAATTTGACCACCCTTGAACCCAAAGCGGTGATCTTTTCGGTAAGGATAGGTGCAAATCGATCTTCGATCAGGCCGTGATAGACTTCACTGCCCGTGATTACCAATCCGACCTTTGCCTCACGTATCGATCGAACAGAAAGAACCGCACCGTTTTGGCGGGCGATAGCTGCTGCCCGTTCAATTAGAAGACGTTTCATTATAAGAGGAATTGCCCGGGTAGCTGCGACCAACTCGCCTTTTTTTACGATTGTATGGTTGTGGAGGGTGGCGCACATGACCTCCTCAATCATGTTGAATGCAGCCAAAGCGGTCGTGTTCACCGTAAAAAGACCATCCTTTTCTGCAAGCAACTTGATCTTGCCTTCTTTTGGATCGTCCTTCCATTCGATACCCTCCCCGGAAAGGGCGTTTGCCAGAATGGCCGCTGCCTCATTTTCATGGATCTCATCTTCTTCCATATCGATCAGATAAAGGTGGTTTTTCCCAAGTTTTTGCAGATGGCAGATGTCTTCATTGCAAACCGTGTGGCCCTTATGAAAGGCGGGTCCCTTAAATTCGCCGGGACGAATCTCGGTAATATCGTGAGCCAGTTCGGTGCCCACCGCGTCTTTTAATTTTATTTTCTTTAACATTTTTTTAAGTTCCCTATTCCGGTAATGATGAACATCTTGTCAGGCCTCACGTTATGGTGAATGGGCCGAATTTATATGAAAATGGTGAATGCCGATTTTACCCCTATCTCTGTGGCTAATTTGATTGTGCTGTTTATTGGATTCGGTCTTATTTTTTTGTTTTTTTTGTGAAATCTGAGAGCGCTTTTCCGGTGACCAATTCATATCCGGCCAGGTAATATCACGGGCATTTGAAAAATAAGCTTCGTCTCCACAGATTTTACACAATACGGCCTGATCTTTGATCACCTCGCGATGATCGCGTATCATTTGACCGCAGCGATCGCAGGTCACCTTGAAGCGGGTTGGACCGGGCAGGTCGAATTCGGTTATCGGCACTTCGACCTGCTGAACCCGAAAAAGTACACTGTCCGGCATCCGTTTGTATGCCTCCAATTGCTGTTCGTATTTCCCTCCGATTTCCGGGGCATAGGCGGGTGCAAGATCCCGGGATTCTTCTGTGGATATTATTCTGAAGGCCTTCCCGGTTTCCAGATTTACAAATGTAGCCGCCATGATGCCGTAATCCATAAATTTCAGTGACCGGCGCCCCAATTTGACGCCGGTGACATTGGCGACCGCATCAGCGGTACATCGGTCCATCTCAACGTAAACAAGGAGTTTTTTTATCTGGTTGCGGTGTTTCGGCTCATCCAAACCGATCAGTCGACAACCCAAAATGGCCATACGGACACCCACTGCCTGCCCCGGGCAAATATGGCCATGGGCGACCGCTGAATGTTCCAAAAGTGATTCAAAGTCCTGCATTTCTTATTCCTTTATTTGGGTTATGTTAATATTAACATAACAGATGGTAAAAAAATAGAAAAAAATCGCTTTCACAAAAATAAATATTTTTTCCCCAATTCCTCAGCCTGTTTCAGTGCATCTGAATATAACGACCGTAGATAATCCCGTTTATCAGTATATAAAGGCCAAAACCCAAAGCGGCATATCCAAAAATAAAATAGAGCACCCTATACCAGGTTGCCGGTGGTTTGCCCTCCATCTGTTCCAATTTCCCCTCCTGCTTCAGCCGTTCCACCCACAATGGTTTTTCTTTTAATGCTTCTTCCAGGTGGATATTCCCTGAGAACATGGCCTCATTCATGGGGAAACTGAGCGGACGGAAGTGGCCGATGAAAAAATGAACAATAAAGATGAATGAGGCGGCCAAAATGGCTTCGGCTCTATGGACCAACACCAGGATATTGAGCAACCAGCCCGGGAATACCAGGGTGGTCAACAAGGAAAATTTTAGCATTACCCCGGTAATCGCCAAAAGCGGTAGACCCCAGAAGACCGCCCAGTAATCAAACTTTTCCCAGTACGCCCAGCGATCCAGCTTGGGAAACGGAGCCAAACCCAACGTCCAAAGTGTTCTCTTAATAATATTTCGGGCGTCCTGGGGCCCGGGGATCAGGGAATCCGGCCCCATCAGGCTGTTGGCCAGATTCTGCCGATCGATCTTTTTAATCAGGTAAATGACATGGATCCCGAAGCCGGCCATCAGCAGCATTCCGGCCCAAAAATGGATGAGAATCGCCATTTCATACCCGCCGAACAGGCGGCTGAGTGTTCTACCGAAATAGGTGGTAATGAACATGCGACTGAAACCGGTCCCACTTTGGATCAGGAAGGTCACCACCAGAAAGAAGTGAAACAGGCGCTCTGTTTTGGTAAATCGTTTAATCAGCATCTTTTTGGGCCTTTTTCCCTGCCTTGGATCTGTTCGACTTGATAGCGCTCAGCTTTTCAGCCACATTTCCAGGTATTTTTTCGATCAATTCCCGCAATCCCACCATAATCGCATGGGGTACAAAAAAGGCCAGGGTACCGACCAGAAGCAGGAACATTCCCCAACTGGTATAAAACAGGATCGGAAAGCTCTTTCTGGTTTCAAGGGAGGTTCCCGGCGGTTCATGGACATAAAAGCCGGCAAACCCGACGTTGGCGCCCTCATGACACTTGCCGCAGATATAGACATGCCGGCGAATCGGGTTCATCGGTGAAAAGTAATGGTTGATGGCGGGGATCGGCTCCGCACCATGGCACTGCCGGCAAGTGATCCCGGCCCGCACCGAATGGAGATTTCGAGCCTGTTCCGGATGGCATGCGATGCAGGTGCGTCGCTCGTAAAAAGAGAGCCCTGCATGGGAGTCCGGCAACCGTGTGCGAATACGCACAGCGGATGCGACGGACCCGAACGGGAACAGACCCGGTCGGACCTTTGGCCCCTGTAAAAGAGCGCGCTGACGGCGGGGGCTGACTTCGTACCCCTCGTAATATCCGGTTGCCACCCGTTCGCGATACCGATAGATTCTCGAGGTGACCTCCTCCTGGGCCACGGACGGCTCGTGAGAAACGGTCACGAATACGATTCCCCAAATCAGGATGCCGACTGCTCCCCTAGCCGATCCTAACCATCCGATGATTACATTACCTCTCATGGCGACTCCCCCTTCACTTTTCCGGAGGCGATTGGGACTGGTGCACGGTAAAAGGGAGGGGTATATCCCTTTTTCGGGATGCTTCCAAGAAACCGACCAGACTTTCCAGCGGCGTATCTCTATGATAATGACAACTGCTGCAGGAATTCGGTAGCTTGTCAACGCCGCCTGCAGCCAGGCTGTCTTTGGGGGACATCACCTTGAAGGTATGGCGCAGCGCGGGTCCGGATTCGGCACTCATGTCAATTCTAGGCATGTGACAGCCGATACAGTTGGAAAAGGAGTGGATGGAATGTGCGTATTTGTTGGTGTTGCCGGTATGACAAGCCAAACACTGGCCGGATCCGGCCCCCACGGTTTGGAATTGTGTCGGCGGAAGACCCAATTGGTGGACATAGTGACATGAGGTACAGGATACACCTTTTTGGGCGTGTATGGACTGGCGCCAGTCATTGTATTCCTGATGATGCCGGTCAGCGGATTTATCGCTGTAATCGATCTCACCCACGGAGACGGTATCCCTCTGATAGGGGCCCAAAGCCCTGCCCGGCCTAAAACCGACCGGCCAATCGATATCTTTTGCTTTGGTTGATTCACCTCTGCCGTGGCAGGAACCACAGATCTGGGTCCTGATGCCTGCCGGAAGCTTGGATGGATTGACGATCGTCTGGCGTTTGTCAAAGACAGCGGTCTTGGGCAGAACAACGTGACGGGAGCCTGGGCCGTGACAAGACTCACAGCCAACCCCCGGTTCAGAAAAAGTTTGCTTTTCCAGATTAGTGCCGGTTGCATGACAACCGCCGCACTTTTCAAGCCATGGACGTTGGTCCCAGTCTGCTTCACGGTAATTGCTCCAGGTATGGTTCCAGACATCGTACTCTATAGGAGCGATATAAAGCGTGTTGTTTTTTTCAACCACATATCGCTGTTTCCATTGAACGCCCTGGGTGTATTTTATCTGTTCGACCGTGGGGATGAAGATTTCATCCACAGGTATCTTTAGTTCTTTTTCCCGCTTTTTCAGATCAGAGCGGATCGTCTCGGGATCGATGTCGGTGATCAAGGCGTCCCGATTTTCGGTTACATTCTGAAGTGTCCGGCTGTGCAGGGTCATCTTCCAGGAATCGTAGTGTTCAAGATGACAGACTTTGCACTGTTCCGAACCGACGTAAGTTTTCGGAGCAGCAGCTACCTTTTCAATTTGACTCTTTTCAGAGTTACAACCCAGTAGCCCGGCGGCCAGTAATACTGTAATCGCAATTTTAATCCAACCACTAGTTTTCATCTTTTCTCCTGTTCATCTGATAAAAATATAATCTGAATGATTCTTCCG
The DNA here is from genome assembly GCA_011049715.1 of Desulfobacterales bacterium. Classification (GTDB taxonomy): domain Bacteria; phylum Desulfobacterota; class Desulfobacteria; order Desulfobacterales; family UBA2156; genus UBA2156. Next base: position 11,035 of record DRHF01000422.1, on the reverse strand, counting down.
TCACTTTGTCTGACGGAATCTCCCTTCTTTCAACGGCAGAAATTTATCACCCAAAGTGTAACTTAACAAAAACCCACCGATGATCCCTGCGACCAAGAGCACCTCCATAAAGACTGGCGTAAATGAGGTGAGGTCTTTTTTTATAACCGGATAGACTTGTGAAGCGACTATAAAATCATATCTCTTTACAAAGTAGCCGACCAGTACCATCACCGAGGCGACCAAAACCCCTGCCATCTTCTTTTTTTTGGCCGCATAGAGTAAAATGAAAATAGGCATGATCAGCCCTATTGCGATTTCGAACACCCAGAAAGCCAAGCTAAAAGGACCTTGTAGAAACAGCATGATGGTTTTGGCTTTGGCCGGCTCAAAAAGTCCGTGTCCCATTTTGTATGTGGTAAAGAGAAAGCCAAAACTTAAAAGCAGTGCGAGCAATTCGGCCATTTCAAAGAAGAGCTCTCGAAGATGCTCAGGGATTTTCTGGCCTTTGACCTTATAAGTAATAATCTCCAGGGACAACAGCCAGGCGAAGCCGCAAAAAGAGGCGCCGAGAAAAAAATCGATAGGAAAAAGGGCGCCATACCAAAATGGCCGGGCCTCGGTGTGGGCAAATAGGCTTCCCTCGAGTGTATAAGCCATGAGGCCGAATGCAAGCGCCAGCACACCGATGATACGTGCCCATCTCAAATCCGCCCCATCAGCATCCAATGACAGACCCATTCTTTCCAAAGGCAGGCGCCGATAGATCCAAGTTTCAAGTTTTTCAAAATGAAACCGCTGATTGAGATAAGGCCGCAATCGCTCCAGGGCCAGCAGGCGATAGATCTTCGCCTTTACCCCGGTGGATTCACCGGCTATTATAGATAGATCCGTTCTGGCCAGAAGCCAAAACCACACGGAAATAAAAACGATGTAAGGCGGATAGAGCGATCCCATCCACCACATGGCTGACCGGAAATTGGGACTCAAAAGATTGTAAATCGCTCCCCGCTCCGGATGCCCCAGGTGAAGCCCGATCGAGGATAGCCCGAATATGATGGCTATCAGGGCCAGGAACGTGCCTCGTTTACCGATCAGTTTGTAACGCTCAAGCCCGAACACATGACCCAAAGACGACACAATGCAAAGTCCGATGCTCGACCCGACCAGAAAAACGTAATTGGATACCATCATCTCCCATGGAATGTTGGTAGAAAATTCCAATATCTCCATGCTGTGAATCAAAGACATCAAAAGGGCGTAACCGCCAAAAAAGATGAGTGCAACCAGAAAGCTGACCCAGATGTAAAAGCCCGGTGAACGTTCCACATTGATCAAAAGCGAGTTAACGTATTTGTTATTTTGGCTGATCATGACCCTCCTTGTCGGCTTTTCGCGTCAATGCAGCATAAAGGTACATCAATCCGGTCAGCCCTGAAGCCCCCATGAACCCGGCGGCTGTAATCCTGATTTTATCCAGGTTCTGGTTGACAATCTTCTTGGGGGCGACGACGAGATTCAAGTCCTGAGGATTGGTGGGCAAAATCGTCAGCATGTCCGTTCCGCCCGCCTCGGTCAGACCCATGATGTAACTTGATCCCCCCCGCTGTTGGACCCTTTGCTTGGCCTCTTTTATGATCTCTTCCTTATAGTCAAAATGGAGCGCCCCGACCGGACAGGCAGCCACACAGGCGGGTTTCATATAGTTCAGTAGTGGTATCCGATCGTAGCACTGGTGACATTTGCGAGTGACTCGTTTTTCAAAGTCGAACCGGGGCACCTTGAAGGGGCAGGCCTGAAAACAATAACGGCACCCAATGCACTTCTTCTCGTTGATGACCACCGGTCCTTTAGACAACTTGGTGAGGGCCTTGACCGGGCATACGCCCACGCAGGCCGGCTCTATGCAGTGATGACAAGCCCAGTGGATATAGGTTGTCTTGAAGCGGTTTTTGGAATCGGTCAACAGGTTGACCACAATCCAGTTGTTGGCCGTCAGATCGATCTCCCGGTCGGTGGTCAGTTCATTACGCTCGACTTCTAGATTGTTCCAGCGCTTGCAGGCAGACATGCAACGCTTGCAGCCGATGCATAATCCTGTATCCATCAGCTTTCCATAGCGCGTGGGCCTCGCGTGGGCAATGCCTGCAGACCCTAAAGCCGCGTAAACCGACGCACCGGCCAAAAGTTTCAGAAACCGTCGTCTGTCTGTTTTTGTCGTCTGATTACTTCCCATTATTTCTGAAATTCCTTCGGCCTCTGATGAACAGTAAAAGGCTTGGGCATATCTGCCTTTTTTGCCGCTTCGAGAAAGGCCGCCAGATCTTCGGGGGGCGTGTTTTTGTGACGATGGCAGGAGTTGCATGCATTGGGTTGCTTTTCCACACCGCCCATCTTTATGGTGGCCTGGGGGAACATGAATCTAAAAGTGTGGCTGTGCGCGTCCCCGGCCTCGCCGATCCTCGCCACCTTCGGCATATGGCAGCGGATGCAGCTGCCAAAGGTATGTATCCGATGGGCTGAGCGGTACTGCACAGTGGTGTGACAGCTCTTGCACAGCCGGTCCTCAAACAACCGGGTTTTGGAGATGATGGAGTCAAGCAGGGCGGGGCCCCCGGCGCCTGTGGAGACCAGGGTTGTTTTGGATTTGTGTACATTGTGGCAGGTGTTACAGACCACACCCACCTTGGCATGCTCGCTTTGCTTCCAGTCCAAATATTGCTGATTACTGTACCTGGATTCCCCACTGGGCCAGAAATATTCGGAGTCCTTGCCCGGTGTGGCTTCGTTGAAATAAAGTCTTATGTTGCCATATCCCTTGTGGTCTTGGTAGGCGACGGGATAGGCATACTTTCCGGTTTTGTCTCGGCCCCTGGTGTGGCAGGAGCCGCATATCTGAGCGGCCTGGAAAGGGGTCATCCGCCCTGCCTGCATGATCGTGTTGATCTCATAACCGGGAACCGCCTCCACGTGGTTGCTCCCCGGTCCATGACAGGCTTCACAGGCAATACCCATTTCCACGAATGTCTTTTTCTCCGGATCCACACCGGTCGCATGACATCCGGCGCATTCCTTAAACCAGTCTCTTTTAGCCGGCTCATCCGGGAAGTAGGCTTTCCACTCTCCTGTGAACACGTTGTACTGGGCGGGCAAGACCGTGATATCCTGTCCTTCTTTTTTCAGGTACTGCTGTTTCCAGGCGCTGCCGAGAACATAATGGACATCTTCTTTGGTAAAGGTTCTCACATCGCTGGGCATCTCAAAATCGCCGATATTCGCCTCCTTATCGACCCAGGTATCCCGCATCATTCTGGAATGAAGAGATGTCGACCATTCCAGATACCGCCTTTCGTGGCACTTTTTACAAATTTCGGCGCCGACAAAAAAAGCGCCGGTTCTGTCTTTATATTTGCCTTCGAGTTGGGCGACCTTGTAAGTCAATTCCGATTTTTTCAAAGAAATGGTTGTCACAATGACAACCACCAAAGCGAAGGCAAATATGGCCCCGATGATTAACGGTATTTTTGAAATGTTCTTCATCTCTCGATCTCCTTGGTATGGTTATCTGGGGATAACCCAAAAATGTATTTTTTACTGTTATGCTATTGATAAATTTTTATATTACTTCTGATGGACCGGAAAAGGCCGCGGCATATCTGATATTTTTGCGGAATCAAGGAATTCAACAAGACTTTCTAAGGGTGTATCTTTATGATAATGGCAGTTGCTGCAAGAATTAGGCTGTTTTTCCACCCCACCTGCCGCGATACTCAACCTAGGGGAAATAAATTGAAATGTATGGCTGTGTTCATGCCCCATTGTCCTCGGCATATGGCAGGCAACACAGCTGCCGAAAGTATGAATTCTATGTGCCCCTCTTCTCTGTAATGTTATGTGGCAATCCATACAGAGGCTGTCTGAAGTAAGTTTTGTCATGGCAATTTTTATGTCTTCTTTTTTATGAACACTATGGCAGTTCGTGCACATAATTCCTGCCTTTGCATGTACACTTGTCTTCCATTCATTGTATTGCTGGTGATGTATTTTTTCATGGAATGTAAAAGGCTCCTCAATGTAGAACAGATATAGCGCTTTTCCCGGCAGGTAGCCGCGTGAATAGCTGTAATGCTTCGGGAAACCTTCCTTATAGGGGAAAACTTCAGCCGTACTCGCGCCCCAGTTGTGGCACTGGCCGCAGACCATGGCGCGCTGCCGCCAGGGCAGCTTTGACGGGTTGATGATCGTTTCTTTCTCATAATCAAAATATTCGCTGGCAGCCTTGACGTGATTTCCGCCAGGTCCATGGCACGCTTCACATCCGATGCCCGAGTCAACCCAGACCGAATCAAAAACATTATTAATTTTATCGTAATTTGTCTTAAAACCGGTAACATGGCAGCCGCCACATTTGAATTGCCAGATACTTTTCGGATCGCTCCAGTATTCACCATCTCCCGGAAAGTTCTTTTTCAAGCCGTTGAGGTCGATCCAGGTTTCGATATTGGCATCCCATTCGACAGGGAGCACGTGGAGTTCACCGTTTGGGAATTTGGTCAGGTAGTTCTGCCTCCTTCCGATACCAATAACATTAGTGATTTCATAGTTATGAGCCTCCCAGTCAGGGCCGATTGTGTTCACGTAAAAGTCGCCGTTCTTTTTAAACATCGTGGTATGGACCTCTTCCCCGGCGAGCTGAGGCGCATTGTCTGAGATTTTTGTGGTCAGCCTGTTGTTTCTCTCAAAGTCACCGATGACAGAATATTCGTTAGGGAGTTGCATAAACTTGGAGTGCAGTGTATTTTTCCAAGTATCATATTCCCTCCAGTGACAATCTTTACACCTCTTTGAGCCGACATACTCGGGTTCGCCGAAGACTGGAGTTTTCATGGTTTCCGGAAGCGCTGTTTCCTCATCGGTGTAAGGGGTATAACCGGAAATTTTTATTGCGAAAAATATAAATAAAACTGCCAAGCCAACCCATATACCCCAATAACTGGTAAAAGCGGTTTTAATATCTTCCGGTTGGTTTTTTCTGTGTTTGGGTCTGCGCGGTGACGTGTTCAATTTTTCACCTCCGTCTATCAATTGCTGAAATTCCTTTATTCCTTCTTTGTTTTGTTTGAAAGCCTACTGCCGATATCAGAACCAAACACCCGATTCCGGAACTACTTCTTCCATCGGAATAATTTTTGACAACACCGTATAAAGAAGAATTATCAGCGCTACTATGCCCAATGCTACTGATATCTCTGAGAGGGTCGGATAGTAGTACAACTCACCCATACCGGGGTACAATGGCGCTAACTGTCCGACCGATACAAGGTCAATACGATACGCTATGATCGCCAATTGTATTATAGATGCGGCAATTAACAATCCATTGGGTGTTCTTCCCCTTTTGAATAACAGTATTAAAAAAGCTAACGTCAATCCTCCGATATTCATCACAAATAAAATGGTATATCGCTCCGTCAGAATATGCCATATCTCCATTGCCTCTTTTGTCCCGCTATACCTGAGAATAAAATAGTCGAAAAAGTCAAGGAACAGGGTTGAGATTACAAAGAAGGCAAGCAACCTGCCCATGTGGTCGAAAGTTTTACTGGTCAGAATTTCTCTCTTTTCTATTTTTGAAGTGATGACCGCCACCAGTATCACCATGGCAAATCCGCTTGCAATGGCTGATATCACAAAATGCACAGGCAACATCGGCGTGTTCCACATTTCTCTGGCTTTTACTACACCAAAGATGGATCCTGTAAAGGCATGTACGACGAAGAGGGCATAAGGAACCGCAAGAATTCCCAGCCATTTTGCTATCTTTTCATCTCTTTCATTTGCCTTTCCACGCGTTATTTTTACCGTGAAATAGAGTTCCGCCGACAATATTGCCATGAATCCATAGTAACTAGAAGAGGAAATGAGAAAAAGCGAGGTCAGATTGTGAAGTATCAAGGGGACCTTCAATCCCCTAAAGGGAACGCCGAGGTCGACCAATACAAATTGTGTAGCGCCGAAGATACAGAGCAGGCCCAAAAGGATCGCTCTGATCCCCATGGGCGCATAGTCTTCACGCCCGAAGGCGTGAATCAACAATCCGATAATTGTTGCACCGGCGCTCACGCCTATAAAGTATGCCAGGCCGGATATGAAAATTCCCCAGGGCACGACATCGCTTGATCCGGTAAGCCCGGGACCATGTGTTAAGAAACGCAGCCAGTTGAAGCCTCCCCACCCTATTATGGCCAGCAAAATTGTAATAAAGATGTAAAATGATCTGCCGGCATTCTTCATACTTTTACACCTCTGATATTTTTCGGAGGCGGCAGGGGACGATACCACCTCATTATCTTTTCTTTAGGTTTTGTCAGATACCATATCCGGGGCTGAGTATTAAGTCCTTCTTTAAGCCGGAAGTTTCTCTCGGATTCAATCAATTTTGAAACCTTGCTGTCAGGATCATCAAAATTTCCGAAGGTTCTTGCCTTAAGAGGGCATGCTTCAACGCATCGTGTAAACTTACCCTTTCTTGTACGGTGTACGCAGAAGGTGCATTTCTCCACAACGCCGTGCCGGCGCATCGGCACAAGTGGATTTATCTTGTCGCTAGGTATCTCCGGCTCCCACCAGTTGAATCTTCGGGCATTGTAGGGGCACGCCGTCATACAATACCTGCATCCGATACATTTGTCATAATCTATCAGTACAAGACCATCCGGATCTTTGTAAGACGCTCCGGTAGGACAAACTTGAACACACGGTGGTTTATCGCAGTGGTTGCACTGCACAGGCATGTACCACTTGTTTTTGCGAAGTTTTGTGTAAAACATGGTTGTTCCCATACCCGACATTTCAGGAGAAGGGAAGTGGCCGGTTACGCCCGTGGCCGATCCAGTTTCAAACACCATAATATAGGGAGGAGAAATGGTATCAGGAACGCTGTTTTCCAGCTGACAGGCATACGCGCACCGCCTGCAGCCGATGCACTTTCCAAGGTCTATGACCATCCCGAATCCGGCATTGGGGATCGGCTCTGGTACATATTTAATTTTATCGCTCTTTTGTTTAGGTCCGATTATTTGGTTAATTGCGTCGTTAAACACCTTTAGCGGTTGAGGCATGAGAGCACCCGGTGCGGCGACAACGGCGAGTTTAACAAATTCTCTTCTGTTCAGTTTTTTCATGTCTTAATAAGTATTCAAACTTGACAGTCTCGTAAAAAGTCAAAATTAGACGGCAAAGTAAAAAGCTTCAAATTCAAGGCGCGCAAATCCTGAGGAATGAGGCGTACTTACAGTACGCTGGAATGACGAAGGATGCAGCGCAACACAGAAGTTGGACTTTTTACGAAGCCGTCAAAATTAGGGAATGCTTTAAGGGTTTTACGCCGGTAAAGCCTGCATTCCATAATAACAAAACAAGTGACGATATCATCTTTTAGGTTATTCAGATTCCCCTTTTAATTTCTTCATAAAAGGTGTAATTAAATCTATCGGTATCGGTAAAGGAGCTATCACAGTTGCGTTACTACTCTCAGTCGCTATCTCCACCAACGTCTGAAGATATCTGAGTGTTAGCGCTATCGGTTCGGATCTTATTATTTTTCCTGCATCTGTGAGTTTTTCAGCTGCCTGCTGTTCACCTTCTGCATGAATGATTTTTGCCCTTCTCTCTCTTTCAGCTTCCGCCTGCCTGGCAATTGCCCTCTGCATGTTTTCCGGCAAATCAAGGTTTTTTACCTCGACATGGGTAACCTTTACACCCCAGGGTTCTGTCTGTTCGTCGATGATATGCTCGAGTGTTGAATTTAATTCATCTCTTTTTGAAAGGAGCTCATCAAGATGGCTCTGCCCTACAACACTCCTTAGGGTTGTTTGCGATATCTGTGATGTGGCGAAATGGTAATCTTCAATTTGTGTTATGGCCAAATCCGGGGCGAAAACCCTGAAATACACAACGGCATTGACCTGGACCGATACGTTGTCTTTTGTAATTACATCCTGGGAAGGCACTTCAATGGTAACAATCCGCAGGCTTACCCTGATAAATCGATCAACAATCGGTATAATTATTACCAGACCCGGTCCCTTCACAGGCTTTAACCTGCCCAGCCTGAAGACAACACCTCTCTCGTATTCTCGTAAAATATAGATTGAAACTGAAAAAAGATAAATACCGAGTATGAGCGCCAAAAACACAAGGCCTATTAAAGTTGTTGGTGACATTTTAACCCCTCCTTCCCAAATTTTTTATTCTGATGCTCCGACAGGCTTATAATGATTCATTCTCTCACAGTTTTCTGATAGCTGTATCAAATCTATAGTAATTATTCAAGTTTCGCACCTGATATTTTAAGGAAAGTCGCATCAGGCATAGGGTAAAAAGAAATTTTATTTGCCCCCCATCAGATGCGGCGCCGTGCGCCATTGGGGGTGCGAAACTTAAGAGATTTAGTTAAATTCGTTTTGGGAATTTCGGACAGACCCTACAATATTTGCAATAGGTTTCCTTAGGGGTTGAGTTTGTCAGGAAGACCCTTAAATCCAGCCAGACTTTCAGAAGATCCTTGTGGTGTATAATGTTATTTATCTATTGTTTCCTTCTCGAATTCTATGAATTTTATAGTCAATGCAGCCATTTCACGATAAAAAGGTAATTCTGCCTCCCCGATGACTTTGTCACAGAATGTGGGAATCCATCTGGCGAGGTGTTCTTCTATAAATTTTTTTCCAAGTTGGCGGCAGTCAGATGCTGTTTTATTATCAGCCTCCTCCCATGCTTTTTCTTCACGGAGAATAACCTGCTGCATGAATTCAAACTCTACGCTGATATGGTCCGGCATCCCCTTATACGCATCCTTGTAATCGAGTCCGGTCGATTCTATCAGTTTTTTAACTTCGACGGTCGACTTTCCCCACAGGCTGCCCCCCTCACCGTCGTCTCGCAGGTGATGGACAGACTCATGGGGGGAGACATGCTTGCCCGGACCCAAGAAGAGCCTGGCATATTCCACCGCCAGCTCCTCGAGCAACTCTTTATCGGGTTTTTGAAAAAACAGACCCATCTTCTCGGATCCCAGATCGGAAAAGACCCCCATAAACCGGGGGTCTTTGATCTGTTGAAGAAGGTCTGTGGTGACCTCTTGCCGATAAACCGCGGCCAGCAGGCCATAAATATTGCTTCTCTGCCGAGCCGCGGTTTTGTTGTCCTGGATATTTTCGCTAGACAAAGTGACCTCCTTGAGTGATCAGGCCTTGGTCACTTTGACAACCGTGTCCATCCACCGCTGCTGGCCGTTGATCGGGTCAGACTTGTTGGGGATGATCCAGTTGGGGTGCACGCCATAGGTATTCCAGGGTTTGATCTTAAGATCCGGATCTTCGCCTGCGGCCAGCGGCGCTGCTTTACCGGAAGCATATCTCCCGTACTCCCAGTGACCGAGATGGTGAGAGATGGCCACAATGCCGGGCACAATACCTTCGGTGACATTGGCGGTGGTGGTAATTTCACCGATCGAGGATTTGACCTTGATCTTGTCCCCGGTCTTGATCCCCAGACCTTTGGCTGTCTCCGTATTTATCACGGCCGGGTTGTCATGATAGATCTCGGTCAGCCACTTGCAGTTGGCCGAGCGGGCGTGGATATGAACCGGGACTTTGTAAGTTGTCAAAACCAGGTCTCCAGGTCCCATCTTCTCATGCTCTGGAATCGATACATAGGTCGGGAGTGGCGGAAATTTTTTAATCTTCAACAGTTCGGAATAGAACTCGAAGTATCCGGATTTGTTGAGTTTATCCGGTTTCCAGCCCGTGTAGACCGCGTCTCCGATTTTCTGGCCTGAATAGCCTTTGTAGGCGTTTTTGGTTTTGGTGTAGCCCTTTTCCTTGGCATCAGCCTCGCTTTTCACCTTGGCCTTTTTCCAGTTCCAGTAGACACCGGTCGCCTCATCAAAAATAACGTTCTTTGCATTCAAAACGTTAGCGCCGACTTTCTTCTTATATCCATAGTACTTTGGCTTGGCTTTCGGGTTGTGCCAGACACCGTGCTTCTTCATATACTCGAATCCACCGGCCTCCTTGATGCCCGGGGTCTTCTCGCACGACATCTTGACAAACTCTTCAGCCGAGTTGAACCCTAGGGGCATTCCCATCCGGTTGGCCAGGTCGCAGACCACATCCTTAAAGTCGCGGCTTTCTCCCAACGGTTTGACAAGGGGCTGACGGATGTAGAACTCAGCCACCTGGGTCGGTGAGACCATATCTTCCCAGTCCCACCACTCCAGATAGGAGGGGTTGGGGAGGATGATATCCGCCAACGCCGCCGACTCGTCATAGTAGGCGTTGATGCAGACATTATATGGCATCAGGCTTTCATCCTTCATGATATCGATGTTTTCCTGAACCTCCCCGTTGGCATAGACCGGGGTGTAGCAGTACCACATGTAGACATCCGGACGTCCGGCCTTGCCGTCCTTGATCATTTTAAGAACCTGGTGACTGGCGCCATGGCTCGGGTATGCGGCATCACCCTTGAAACCCTTGAGAATTTTTAGTCCTTTGCCTTTGGGTTTTTTCTTGGGTCCCTTGGGGTATTTCCAACTGGCCCCGACCCCTTTGCAACGGCCGCCAGGATTGTCGATGTTGCCGGTGATGGCAGCCAGCATCTGAATCGCCCGTTCGGTGTCGTTGCCGTTGTAATGGGCCACCGCACCCCGATAACTGATGACACAGGCCGGTTTTGTCTTGGCGAATTCCAGGGCAATCGCTTTGATCTTGGCCGCCGGAACGCCACTGATCTTCTCGGCCCATTCCGGCGTATACTTAGCCAGGTGAGCCTTTAGGGCAGCGACCTTTTCATCCGTAGTGGCATTGTGGTTTGCGGTCGCCTTAATGAATTTAAAAAATTCTTTGTCATAGAGCCCGGCTTCCATCACCTCGCGGCACATGGCCAAAGCCACCGCACCGTCGGTACCCGACTTGATCGGGATCCATTCCGTGGATCTGGCCGCCGTATTTGAGAGCCTGACGTCAAAGGTGAACAGTTTTACCTTTCGTTC
>DRHF01000421.1 GCA_011049715.1 Desulfobacterales bacterium | reverse complement strand
GTACACTATGAGTGGTATGCTGTTGCTTACGCCACTAACGAAGCATTAAATTTGCAGCAAATGGCTGCTCAAGGTTCAGCCACAACCATCTTTTTCGACGAAGCCAGTTTCAAAGAAGTAACCGAACCAAACCCGAACTCCGTGATGATCTACAAAGAAGGCCATCTCGGTACTGAGGGCTGGCTAACCATAGGAGCAACTTTTGACCCTAATGATATATCAACCTTTACCATTTCGCAATAAGAGGAGAATCATGAAAAAAATCTTAGCATTTATGATCGTTTTAGCCTTCCTGGCCATCCCGGCGATGGCCCAAGAGAAACCCAAACCACTCACTCCGCAGCAGCGGATTGAAAACCTGATTGTGCAGGTTTTAAACTGGAAGGTCAAGGCCGGATCGCACACCGTGACCGCTGCCCGGGTTGAGTTGGAACTGATTAAAATAACAAAGCAAAAGGATGCGATTATTAAGATGCTTCAAGAAAAGCTGAAAGCCGCAAACGCCAAGGTCGCACGGCTGGAGAAGAAATCAGAAGCTGTGGTGGATACGGGATTATGATAATCACATACGACATTGTTTCCGACAAAGAAGCCAAGTTGAAAGAGGCGGCAAAAATAGCCTGTAATTTCTGGAATCGTTTTATCATTCCGAAATCGCCTGTCGTTATCCGGCTGGGGACGTTTAAAAGCAAGGGGTTTGTGATTGCAAGGGCGTATAAACCCTACTCCAACAAAGGTGTTGTTTTCGGTCCGATCGAGTTCAATGTAAAGTACCTTGATTTGTATGACGCCCTTGACATTGCCGGAACCGTCATCCACGAAATAGGCCACACGCTTGGAATCGGGTGGAACAAATGGAAGGACTTGTTCCACCGTTATACCGGGGAGTTCCTGCTCCAATACTGGGAGGAAGTCCCCGACCTGCAATACATGACGGTTGAGACAGGTTTCGGCCCGGGCACTCAATATTCTCACTGGGACGAGAAGGAATTTAACCTGGAATTGATGACCGGATTCAAAGACCCCACGGAAGAAGTACTGCCGGTCACAATAGCAGTGATGCGTTTGCTGGGGCACACCGTTATCGAGGAGCTGGCAAAGCTGACCGGCTTGGACGAACTGATGGAACAAGCTGAGGGCGTTGTGTTTTCCAGATCCGACGATGTGGAGAAAATCGACAAAAGCCATTCGGAAAAAACCGAAATTATGGAAGAACTTTATTTTTAAGGAGAATTAAAATGAAAAAAAGAATTATGTTAGCCCTAATTGTTTTGAGTTTTGTTTTTATGTCCTGTGTTGGTACGAACAAATTCACACTGACACAGTGTAAAGAGACATCAGCCACAGAAAAGGAGTGCATGGAGACTACGATTGAGGGTAAGTCTGACATGCTTTCGTTCTAAGCATGGAAGGAGTACAGGAAAAATGATACCAATCTGGATATTTGAAAACGCTAGTAAATGGTTCAATGCCGAAGAGTATTTAAAGGCCAATCCTGATGTTGCGGCTGATCCATACTGGGGCCTGCACCCACTCTTACATTGGATATCGTCTGGATACACAGAAGATCGGACGTGGAAAGGAGATCCGAGGGGTTCAAATCCTGGTTCAAACCCTGGACCCTCTGACCCAACTGCTGAGAAGCAGGTTGTCCTTGCAGTTGCCGGCCATGGCTTTATGTGTATGGCTGATGTTGCGGGTAAGAAGTTGATTGGGCCTTATAACCATCCAGACCCGAAATCTCCTATCCGGTGTATTGGCTATGATGAACCAGTCGATGTGATTGACACTGGAGAGTCGGTTATAAGAATTACTGTAGATGGTAACGATGTTCTCCTGTCCACTGAGGACAACGGGAGAATATTTAAGGATCAGATTCAAAGCGATCCTAGAAACTACAATTTCAAGCTGTATAAAACCTTACTAGAGGGCAAGCAGCATGGTGCTTTTGACGCGCAGCGGATGTTGGGAAAGCTCATCCTCCTTGGCGGTGGGGAGATCTACGTTGAGGGCCATGGAACTCGAAAGAAGTTTGGTACGGATTTTTATTGCAAACGAATAATCGAGTACAAAAATCAGGTGCTCGTTGTCGGATATCGGTATTCGACAAACAACGCTGGCTGGTGGAATTCTACTGATGCCCTCACTTACAGTTGGAAGGAGAAGGGAAAGAACTGGCGTTTCATGTCAGGTGCTACGTATCCCGGCAAAGAATTTGTATGGCTGGTTGGAACGGCCAATTACAAGGGGGGTAAGCATCACGCAGATTCAGCAGCGATTTGGCAGCTCAATCCCGATGGGGGATTGCATCTGCTCAAGGTTTTCCCAGGTTATGATTATTCGTCTGAGGTACAGGTCGGCCCGAACCATAAGGTATACTGGCTGAACACTTGGCGCTGGAAACAGCATGGTAATGGGTCTGCTCTGATGGAATTACATAATGGTGAAATACGGGAAATTGCCCAGTTTGAGCAGTCCGAGGGTCGAGGGATTCTTTTTGACGGTCCTGATATTTGGGTTGTACTTCGATCTCATGGCCGAGGCGGATGGGTTTATAAGATTACAGGAGTATTATAATGCCTGATAAAATCTGCGAAGTTCAATGTCCAGTGGTCGACAAGAAGCTGGAATTGGTATGGGGTGGAATCAATGAGCGGGTTACCTTGAAGGTCTTTAAATGGGTTGTCGGTGGAATCGGATTCATCGCCATTTTTTTGATGGGGATGATTTTCGCAAATCAATCCTCGATGGCAAAGACATTATCCAATATTCAATCAAATCAAATGGTCATACAGAGCGAACTGAAACACCTAAACGGGAAAGGTGACAGAAGATGAAAAAACTATTAATCATACCCTTAATCGTTTTGTTATTTCTATTTTCCGGATGCGACAAAGCCGAAATGCCGTACGGGGTGAGCGTAAAAGATGGCGTCGGTTTCTTCACTTTTAATGGAACATTATCTTCGAGCTATCTTCCAGAGGCGCTAAAATATTTCTCCGCCAGGAATATCAAAAAAGTTATCATGGAGATACATTCGGGCGGGGGTAGCACATATGAAATGTGGCGTATAATCTCTTGGATAGAGGAGTACAGCGACATTGAATATGAGACAAGAACTTATGGCATGGCTGGGTCTGCGAGCCTTCTCATTTTTCTTGCGGGCGATAGACGCTTAATATCGCGTTATCCTACCTTCATGTGGCATAAAACTCAAGGTTACTTCTCCAAAGCAATTCTGGAACTCTTTGATGGTCGCAGTAATGCTTATTTTGCATCCCGAACAGGTTTAACAATCGATGAGATTCGAGCGAAGATAGAAGACGGCGAAAAAGATAAGGATTGGTACTTCGGAGCAAAAGAAGCGATCGCCCTCGGAATCGCGCACGGGTATATTGAATAATGCCAACCTTACAAGGCTTCCAGCCAAGCTTGACTGAACGAGACATGATTCGCCTGGCGACCTGTGATGTGAAGTTGCAAATGCTGATAGCTAAGGTGGCCAAGCTAACACCCTTGATGGTGATCTGGGGTTTCAGAAGCAAGGCAGAGCAAACCGAAATCGTCGAAACGGGTGTCCGTGCTTTGCCGTGGCCCAAAAGCAAGCACAATCACATGATAGACGGCGAACCCTGCAGCCAGGCGGTGGACCTGGGCATACTGCCCCTAGTGTGGAAAAATGAACAGCATTGGAGGGTGTTAGCCTCCTATGTATGGCAGGAATCAATACGAGCCAAGGTCGGTCTAAAATGGTTGGGCCACCTTGACGATTACGGACATTTTGAACTGACATGACCAATCTGGCAGGGCAAGCATTCACCTGTTTTTCTATCGCGGTGGGAATCGTTGCTTTTGCGGTTTTGACAATGATCGGACTGCTGCAGGTGATGTCTGCGTTAACGTAGCCTCTCCCAAAAGGAGG
>DRHF01000420.1 GCA_011049715.1 Desulfobacterales bacterium | reverse complement strand
CTATTTAAACCAGCACAACTTCCAAAAAAGATATTTTCTATACGGCTACACCGGGCTTGTCCAACAAACGGTTCAGATTGTGGTTCGCTCCGCTCTCACAATCTAACCTTATTCGTTATGTGCACTCATTATTGCGCATTTATCGACTCCATGATTTGCTTAAAACTCTCAACACCTGCTTCGAGGTTTTCGATGATCTCTTCAGCAAGCACATCCGGATCGGGGAGGTTGTCCAGATCTGCCAGGCTTTCGTCTCTGACCCAGAAGATGTCCAGGCTGGTTTTGTCACGAGAGATGATGTCTTCATAGGTAAATTTGCGCCATCTGCCATCGGGATTATCTTCTGACCACGTTTCCTTCCGTTTGTGCCGGTTTTCAGGCTTGTAGCAAGTTATGAAATCCTTCAGATCGTTATAGGTCATCTGGTTTTTCTTTTTCGTAAAATGGATATTGGTCCTGAAGTCATAAAACCAAATCTCTTTTGTCCAGGGGTATTTGCTGGCAGGTTTGTTTTCGAAAAAAATCACGTTCGCTTTCACCCCCTGGGCATAAAATATGCCGGTGGGCAGCCTCAGAATGGTGTGCAGATCGGTATTTTGAAGGAGTTTCCGTCGAACCGTTTCACCGGCCCCGCCTTCAAACAGCACATTATCCGGAACGACCACGGCCGCCTCGCCGGTGGTTTTGAGCATGGTCCGGACGTGCTGGACAAAATTGAGCTGCTTGTTCGAGGTGGTGGCCCAGAAGTCCTGTCGGTTGTATCTCAGATCCTCCTTTTCCTGCTTCCCCTCGCCATTGGTGATCGTTATGCTGCTTTTTTTCCCGAATGGTGGATTGGTCAGGACATAGTCGTAGCGGTCACCAATATCGGCAATCAGGGAATCATTGGGTGAAATAGTGGATTCGCCGGTAATCTCCCCGATATTATGCAGAAACATGTTCATCAAAGCCAGGCGGCGGGCATTGGCAACGATCTCGTTCCCAAAAAAGGTTTGATTCTTCAAAAAGATTTTCTGGCCCTTGTCCAGGTTGTAATAGTTGATCAAAAAATCATATGCCGCCAGGAAAAAACCGCCTGTGCCGCAGGCAGGGTCGGCTATGGTTTTGTCAGGTTCAGGCCGGACACAATCCACCATGGCCCTGATCAACGACCTTGGCGTAAAATACTGTCCGGCGCCGCTTTTGACGTCTTCGGCATTTTTTTCAAGCAACCCCTCGTAGATATCCCCCTTGACGTCAGCTCCCATCATGACCCAGTTTTCAGCATCGATCATGTGAATGATCTTATAAAGTTTGGCCGGGTCCTGGATCTGGTTCTGGGACTTAACAAAAATCTGCCCGATCATCCCTTTCTGCCGACCTAAGGCCCTGAGGAGTGTAATGTAATGGGATTCGAGTTCCGCCCCTTTCCCGGTTTTCAGACTATCCCAGTTGTATTCAGCCGGGATGCCGACATCCTTTTTGTAAATCCTGCTGTATTCATCGGCCATCTTGAGAAACAGCAGATAGGTGAGCTGCTCCAGATAATCGCCGTAACTTACGCCGTCATCCCGCAGGGTGTGGCAAAAACTCCAGACTTTTGAAACGATGCTTGCGGTGTTGTTCATTTAGTCTTTTTCTCTTTGGTTGAATAGTATTTTTGGTTTGGGCTGCTTGACTTATCAGGTATTGTAAGGCGTAACACTCCCTTTTTTATAAGCGGATTGAGAATATGTTTCCTTAAATAGTCCCGATTCTTCAGGGTTAGATGTTTTTGTATGTCTTCTCTACTGCGCGGCAGTTCGCAGAATTTTATTATTTTTTTTATCCGTTCATCTTGCATGGTAACTTGCGGGGTAACTTGCGGGGCAGCTTCCGGGGTGAAGGAGACGATGCACTTAAAAATATAGCAATAATTCACCGCGGAGACGCAAAGGACGCTGAGATAAATTTTCTTATTGTTTTCCGCTGAGAGGGCGGAAAACCATAACATGCATCTGAAAAGCGAATTACTCATCGTTTTAATCTCCTGAAAGCGTTAGTTTTTTCCTTTCTGTCCTCTCAGCAGAAAGGAAAATCAATTTCCCCTTTGCGCTCTCTGCGACTTTGCGGTGAACTATCCCGGTCCTGTTCATTTTTTCTTCGTTTTCTTTGATTGCAGTTTTTTCCGGCCGGCTGCAAGGACCTTTTCCGCCTTGATTTTTTCAAGCAGTTTTTCCGCCGAGTTTTCACCGGTAATCAACTCCGGGTGTTTTTCACGCCAGTCTTTTGTCAGTTCCCCCGCAAATGCCTTCTTCAGGATGCTCTGTCGCAGGCTTTCGGCTTTTTTGAGGCTGTCTTCGATGGTTTGTTCAAGTTTGTCGCAGACGGATAAGCGGATTTCGATTTCGGAAACGATGGCTTGTTGTTCTTCGAGGGTTGGGGGAGTAGGAATTTCAAATTCCCTCATCGCTTTAAGTGAAACATTTTTTATTGTGCTACCCGTTGCATTTTTGTAGGCATAGTTTATAAAACGCCGACTTGTTATACAATATCTGATATAATGCTTATCAATTATATTTAACACATTGAAATAACATGCACTTTTACCAAGAATAACCTTTTCTCCATTATACAAAGCAGTATTTCCAAGTGTTCCATTTATAGAAACGAATATAGTATTTTCATTCAACGGCTTCTTATATTTTTCATATTCCTCAATAGTGACACGCTTTGTATTTTCTTTAATTTCAATCTTTCCATCTGACAAATTATTTCCATTAATGAAGTAATAATCGCCTTCATTTGAGTAAATTGGTGTGCCGTGTAATCCATCGCCTAATACGGTGGTTATTTCCTTTATTTGCTCCCACTTCCACCCCTCCGGCAATTCTTCCAATTCCTTTTCCGTTAACGCTGGCAGTTCTTTTTGTTTTTTGGGCCTGCCTGCCACCCGCCTGCCGGCAGGCAGGCGTTGGGTGCGCCATTCTTTGGTCAGCTTGCCTTCAAAGGCATATTTCAGCACGGCCTGACGGTAGGTTTTAAGCTGTTCCCGGGCTTTTTTCAGGTTTTCGATGCCATTGTCGAGTTCGGAAAAGAGTTCCTCGATTTTGGAGGCGATTTGATTTTGTTCGGAGAAGGGGGGGAGTTTAAAGCTTAGTTCATATGCATCATTTCTATTTAATCCTGGTATAGCAGTTGACCTATCATATTGATTAAGTCTTAGTGATTTAAGAAGGTAAAAAACAAATTTAATATTTAGACATTTTAGATTATTTATAAAGTAAGTTGTATCAATGGGCCAGCAATTTTTATCTGAATAAGAAACTTCGCCTGCAGCCCCTTTTCTTCCAATAATCACTGCCGGTGCTTCTATAAGAAAATTATCATGATAACCTACTATGCCATTTGAACCATATACTGGAAATTTGCCGTCTTCATTTCGCTTTTTTTTTGTAAGACCTTTTCCATATTCAAAATCTAAGAGGTTACCAATAATCGTGAAAACCCATCCCTCTGGTAGCAGTTCGTTTTTAACCACATTGCTGCTCATCCTACGCTGCCAACGCCTCATTCATTTCATCAATAATCGGTTCCATCTCATCGCCGAATAACTGAACCATCTTCCCAATTCCGCCCTTGCCGTCAAAAGGGGCATAATCCAGATCGTCTTTTTCAATATGTACGGAGCTGATGATGTGTTCTTTAATCATACGCAGCCACTCCATTTGATCCTCGGTAAATTTCAGTGGTCCGGCCTGTTTGTCAAACACCCATTTCTGAAAGTTGCGGTTGACCGTCTGTTCAAAAGAGGTCAGGGTATCATTGATGCCGGTGATACGCCTGATCAGGGAAACCAGGGCGGTGAGTTCGTTTTTCGGGGATTTGCCGTTGACCTTTTCCACCTGCTCGTATGCCTGCCAGACCCTCGCTGGGGCAAGGCGGGGCCTGTTTCGTTTCAAGGTGCCGAGTACCTCTTTGATCATTTCATAGGTGATATTTCTGCGGTTATAGGGCTGGTTGTAAAAAATGGAAAGGGCCGTGATTTCATCCTTGTTTGCTTCCATGAAGGTTTTGAAATCCTCTATGGTATTTTCCGCCTTTACCCTGGCCTCCTGATCCCAACCGGCATATCGCACTTCGTCGAGGTTGATGTCGTCGATAATCTGCTCATGGGATTTGCGGACGTTTTCGATAAATTCATTGAGTTTACCGGTAAAGGTGTCCCTGGCGCGGTTGATCAATTGTTTTAGGGCCTCCTGTTTTTGATCCTCATCCGGCTCCGTATCCGGGGGCAGGTTGAACTTTTCTATTGCAGTTTCAATAATTTTATCCGGATTGTAGGCGTCCAGCAGTTCATGAACCAGTTTATTAATGGTCTTTCCACCGGACAGCTGCTTGAATTTTTTCCGTTCATCTTCCGTGATCTGCTTTTCCAGGCGGGCAAGGCGGCCTGCCAGCGACGTATAGGTGTCTTCATCGGTCTGCCCCATCAACACCCCCTGGAGGAGGTCTTTCAAGGGGACCGATTTTTTCCGTTCAAGGGGCCGGCTGTCGGTTTTGACGGATCTGCTGACTCCTACGGCATCAACGATAACAAACCCGGTTTTGTTGGTGTGAACAGAAGGGGTGACTTTTTTCAGATCGTCATACCCCAGGGTGCGGGTTCCTCTGCCTTTCATCTGTTCAAAGTAATTCTTGGATCTGACATCCCGCATGAAGACCAGGCATTCCAGTGGCTTGACATCCGTGCCGGTGGCGATCATGTCAACGGTGACGGCAATCCTCGGGTAATAATCATTGCGAAAAGACGCCAGCACGGATTTGGGGTCTTCGTCCGTCTTATAGGTAACTTTTTTGCAAAATGCGTTTTCCTCGGCAAATTCTTCGCGCGCGATGTTGATGATATCGTCAGCGTGGCTGTCGGTCTTTGCAAAAATGAGAGTTTTAGGAATTTCATCACGACCGGGAAACATTTCCGGCAGCTTATCCCGAAAGGTTTTGATCACATTTCGGATCTGGCTGGGGTTGACCACATCCTGATCCAGGTCGGTACCGTTGTAGATCACTTCCTCATCGAGTTGTTCCCACCGCTTTTTGCGGGTCAGGCGGTTTCTTTTATCCACCCATTGCTCTGCAACCAGCTTGCTGCCGTCCTTGGTAATTTTTGTTTCAATCAGATAGGTGTCAAATCCGACATTGACCCCGTCGGCCACAGCTTCTTCATGCCGGTATTCGCTGACCACGTTTTCATTGAAGAACCCGAATGTCCGTTTGTCCGGGGTTGCGGTCAAACCGATGTAAAAGGCGTCAAAATAATCCAGCACCTGCTTCCATACGTTGTAGATGGACCGGTGGCATTCATCGATTACAATGAAATCAAAAAATTCGGGCGGGACTTTTTCATTGTATTCAACTTCCCGGGGTTGCCCTATCTCTACATATTCATGGGGATTGATCTGTTCTGCGGTTTCATCGAGTTCCTCCCCTTTGAGGATGGAAAACATCCGCTGGATGGTGCTGATGCACACTTGGCTGTCCGGCGGGACATATTTCGAGTTCAACCGCCGGACATTGTAAAGTTCCGTAAATTTACGGTTGTCGTCACTCGGCCTATACCCCATGAACTCCTGTTCAGCTTGCTCCCCCAGGTTTTTCGTATCGACCAGAAACAGGACGCGTTTGGCATCCGCAAATTTGAGCAGACGGTAAATGGAAGTGATGGCGGTGAAGGTTTTACCGCTTCCGGTCGCCATCTGGATTAATGCACGGGGTCTGTTTTCCCTGAAGGATTTTTCAAGGTTTGTGATCGCTCTGACCTGGCAACCCCACAGCCCTTCAACGGGTAAGTCGGGGAATTGGTGCAATCGCTGTCGCAGGCTGGTTTTCTGCCTTATCCTGTCTTTTAATGTTTTCGGATGGTGAAATGAAAAGACAGACCTTGCGCGGGGTTTGGGATCACGCTGATCCGTATACCGTGTTAATATGCCGGTGCTTTCATAAACAAACAGGAGCGGTCGGCTATCGGCAAACCATTTCAATTTACTTTCGGCATAATATTCCGCCTGCTGTTCATGAACGGTCAGCCGATGACCTTCCTCTTCCTTTTTGGCTTCAATCACGCCTATTGGTTCACGATCAACAAACAGGACATAGTCGGCAGGACCCACATCGGTCTGATATTCCCGTACCGCAACCCCCGGGCCGAGGCTCCAGTTGATGTCATTCTTGTCAACAACTGCCCAGCCGGCCCGTTCAAGCATTTTGTCTATGTTGTCTCTTGCTTTTTGTTCGGGTGTTTTGTTCATTTCAAGACTTATTCAAATGCAAATAACGACGAAATCAGGTGCGGGCCAGTAAGCTTGCCTCGTCAGCGCCCCCGAGCCCCTTCCCGACCGGATCGACTGTGGATTGCAGCCGGTCACACCTGGGATCTCCCGGGTTCCGTGCAAAGAGTTTGCGTACATGCTCCGGTTCTCTGACTCCGCGGGTCCGGTGCGTCACTCGCGTTTACGCGACGTACCGTATTGCCTTCCCCACCACATCACAAGGGCAACCCGAATTAGGTGATTTCGGAGTTCAATAGCCAGGCCTGTGGAACATCCCGGTTCATCGGGGCACGCCCCCTGTCAACGCTTCGCCGCCTCCCTTACGAGAAGCCGACGCATGACTCGGGGCCACGGCTGGTCGCTATCCATTACCATGCGGGGGACTTTCACCCCCTACTCTCTGCCGGCTTTTACCGGCGCTTTCGACCTGACCCCCTTGTTTCTTGGTTTGAACGGTACGGTCACTATTTCAAGTCCCGAAAGCGAATTGATTCAATGCCGATTGTTAGTTTTCAGTTTATCAACTAGAGACCTTTATTAGCTTGGGCATTTCTTCATGTTCTTCAACGAGGGAGAAACATTTGTCATAAAAATCGAAGAACAGTTCACAACTGATAATCATGTATGAATTAATTTGGCTAACATCATATTCTCTAAATTCGGGTTCTTCTTCAAAAATAGCTTTTGGGAAAGACATCTCCACACCTATTGTTTGACCAAAGCAGTTAGGGTGGCAAAACTCTGACAGCCATTCATATGCTTCTCTAAATCTCTTCCAATCAGAGGACTTAGCCATTTTTGAGAAGGCGTTATCCACCGCATCTACAAGAGTTAAGACGTTAATCGGATGAGGTTTAACGGTAGAGTGATCATTCGGATATACCCTCCGACCAAGGATGAGCCTGTAGAGCGTATCATCCATTTCTTCAAAACTGAAATCGCCTTCATAATATTGGCGTAGTTTCTTCAGAAAGTAGGCAACGGAACCAGTAGTCTCCATATGCGCTCTCAGAGCGAGATAGGCCAAAGTAACAGCCGGATTGTTGAGACATTGGACAAGGCCGTTATAAAGGATCTTTGATCTTTGTAAAGAACATAGCAAAAACGTGATTCCATTGCGGCCAAGATCTACCCCCTCACTTCCGCTCTCCAGTCGACGGTAAAAACGTTTTTGGTGTTCATCTGAAAATGATTCCAGCGTGACAAGGTCTATAGTAGGGAATCGCTTTATTAGCTTTTTGGAAATTCTTATCATTGTGTCAACTAAGGAGTTTCCCCAGTCTATTTATGGAACCCATAGGAGTCAGGTCTTCATTCTTCACACGTTCAATTTTTTTTCAATCTTCCTGATTTTTCTTCTAAGCTTTTTGTCACTTCTTATTTTATCATTAACCCGCCTGCTGGCCTGGGACACGCCGGATTCTCCAATCCCGAAATGTGTGCCAATATCTTTCAGTTTTTCGCATGTATATCGCTGAGAAAGAAATATTTTAACATTTCTGCCCAAAACTGGTTCTTTTCCAAAAACGGTTTCCACTTCATCGAGTATATCTTGCATGGATGCTTTCTCAACCAATTCTTTTAAAGCCGGCATATCTTTATCAGGTTTTTTGTCCGATAAAAATTTGTCCTTGATAAAGGTTATAAAACCTGGACTGCCCAGTAGGGT
>DRHF01000419.1 GCA_011049715.1 Desulfobacterales bacterium | reverse complement strand
ACCCCAACCGGCTCATGCAGAATCTGTGTCGTTGAGGTAGAGGGGGCGCGTGCCCTGGTGGCCTCGTGTGCCGCTCCGGCTGCAAACAACATGGTGGTCCGCACCGAATCTCCCCAGGTGATCGAAGCCAGGAAAATGCTGATCGAGCTTCTTTTGTCATCGGGTAATCACAACTGCTCGATTCGGGGTTCAGATGGAGACGACTGGACCCAATTTCAGCTCAAGGTTCAGATGGAAGATGACAGCAGCGAATTGTGCCCGGTCTGGGGCGATTGCCGGCTACAGGACCTTGCTTACCGGTATCAGGTATCTGGCGAGAAGTTTTCAGCAACTGAAACCGCGTATCCGATGGAGACGGTTAATCCATTCATTGTCAGGGATTTTTCAAGATGTATCAACTGCGGTCGATGTGTTCAGGCGTGTAATGAAATCCAAGTCAACAATGCCATCAATTTCGGATACAGGGGGGCAAAAAGCAAAATCATTGCTGCGGGGGACAGACCGCTTAAAGATTCAGACTGCATCTTCTGCGGGGAATGTGTCCAGGCATGCCCCGTGGGGGCGCTGGTCGAAAAAGAGGTTCGGTATCATGTCCGGCCATGGGAAACAAAACAGGTCCGAACTACTTGCAGCTATTGCGGTGTCGGGTGCCAGCTTTATCTGCATGTGAGAGAAAATCGAGTGGTGAAGGTTACCGGTGTGGAGGATGTTGTACCCAATTCAGGCAGCCTTTGTGTAAAAGGACGATTCGGATTCGATTTTATCAACTCACCCGAACGCCTGAAGACGCCTTTGATCAAGGAGAACGGGACCTTTCGAGACGCGACGTGGAAAGAAGCAATTGATCTGGTGGCAAGCAGATTCAAAGAGATTAAAAAAGAACACGGGTCTGACAGTATCGGCGTGTTGACCTCTGCCAGAATTACGAATGAAGAGAACTACATCGCACAAAAATTTGCCCGTGCCGTATTGAAAACCAATAACATTGACCACTGCGCCCGCCTCTGACATTCTTCTACTGTGGCCGGTCTGGCTGCGGCATTCGGGAGCGGGGCAATGACAAACACCATCGGGTGTATCGAGAAAGCAGACGTTATTCTCATCACCGGATCCAATACCACCGAAAACCATCCGGTGTTGTCAAACTTTGTCAAACGGGCGGTCACTTTCAAAAAAACCAAGCTGATCGTGGTAGATCCCAGGCGAATCAAAATTTCAACCTTTGCCGATCAATGGCTGAGGCCCAACCTCGGAACAGACGTGGTGTGGATTAACGGTTTAATGCATGTCATCATCGAGGAAGAACTCTTTGACAAGGATTTTGTAACCAATCGAACCGAAAAATTTGATGAATTAAAAGATATTGTCAAAAAATTTACCCCCGAATTTGTAGAGGAAATTTGCGGCATTCCCGCACAGAGCCTCATTGACGCCGCCAGACTCTATGCCGGTGAAAAGACCGGGAGCATTCTTTACTGCATGGGAATCACTCAACACACCACCGGGACCGACAACGTCAAATCCCTGGCAAACCTTGCGATGCTTTGCGGCAATCTGGGTATGGAAGGGGGAGGGGTCAACCCTTTGAGAGGGCAGAACAACGTCCAGGGGGCCTGTGACATGGGTGGTCTCCCAAATGTGTTTTCAGGGTATCAGGCGGTTACGGATTCTGAGCTGAGAAAGAAAATGGAGGATGCATGGGGGGTTACCGATCTCCCTGAAAAAGCGGGTTTGACCGCCACAAAGATGATCCCGAGCGCATATGACGGGAATCTGAAGGCGATGTATATCATCGGTGAAAATCCACTCGTTTCTGATCCGGATCTGAATCATACGGAAAAAAGCCTATTGAACCTCGACTTTTTAGTGGTTCAGGATATCTTTTTATCTGAAACAGCCGTAATAGCCGATGTTGTGCTTCCTTCTGCTTGTTTTGCGGAAAAGGATGGGACCTTCACCAACACAGAGAGAAGAGTTCAAAGGGTCAGAAAAGCGGTAGATCCCCCTGCAGAAGCATGGGAGGATTGGAAAATCATTTGTGAAATCGGAACCCTTATGGGGTATCCGATGTCATATGCGAACAGCAGTGACATCATGGAAGAAATATCGAGGACCACGCCGTCCTATGCCGGGATCACCTTTGACCGTATCGAACAGGAAGGAATTTGCTGGCCATGTCCGAATAGGGAGCATCCGGGAACGCCGATTTTGCATCGTGATCAGTTCACCCGCGGCAAGGGGCTTTTTCATGCCATTGATTACCGTCCGCCGGCCGAGGAAACAAGCAAGCAATACCCCATGTATTTAACCACCGGCCGTCTCCTCTACCAATACCACACGGGGACGATGTCGATGAAAACTGCGGGGCTCAATGAGCGTGCTCCGGAAAGTTTTGTTGAAATTTCTCTCAAGGATGCCCGAGCCCTTGAGATTGAAGACGGAACCATGGTCGATATTGCTTCCAAAAGAGGGAAAATAATTGCACGTGTCAAGGTGTCCCGCAAAGCCGTACCGGGAACGGTTTTTATTCCCTTCCATTATGCCAGGGCGGCTGCCAACAAACTCACAAACGCTGCCCTGGACCCTGTTTCAGGGATTCCGGAATATAAGGTGTGTGCGGTAAGCCTGTCGAAAGCCGCATAACCCGGGCGAACTTACTCGCCGGCGGCTTCGCTTTCTATTCCTTTTTCAACCGTTCTTCCAGATAGGTGTAAATGTCTGTCACCTTCAGATCCTGGTCCATCGTGCCTAGGGCACACATCAGGTGAATCTGACATTTGGGGCAGGCGGTGACCAGGGTCTGTGCCCCTGTTTGAATGGCTTCCTGAAGGCGTTCTACTTGCATCGCTTTGGAACAACTGGAACACTCCATCCATGCGCTGGTCCCGCAACAGAGCCCGTTTTCCCTGTTTCGTTCCATTTCGATCAGTTGGGTTTCAGGAAAAAGCTGCAAAAGCCGGCGTGGTGGTTCATAAATTCCCGAGCAGCGTCCCAGCCGGCACGGGTCCTGATAGGTAACCACATCTTTGGAAAGCGGCTGAAAGGAAACCCCGGCATCCGGTAGTTCACGGGCTAAAAACTCTGTCATGTGGATAACTTCAAAGGGGAGCTCGCCAACATATTTCGGATAGTGCTCCTTAAATGTGAAATATCCTTCCGGGCAGCTGAAGAGGACTCGTTTTGCCCCGGTCGCCTTAATTGTTTTAAGATTCCACTCGGCCAATTTTTTGAAAGTGGTTTCATTGCCGCACCACAACGCATCGTGCCCGCAGCACCGCTCATCATTACTGATCACCGGTTCAATTCCCATTTTGTTTAGCAACCCGAGCACGCTTCGTGCGATATTGAGGGGGGAAAGCCCGAGGTACCGAAACGTAATATCAAAAAAAGGGAGACACCCCACAAAATAAAAATAGTCTCCTTTATCTTTGAAAACCCCTGCCGATTCCGCCCATCCGGTGCGTTGTTGCTTGATATTATGGGTTTGAAGGCTCGCGGCCAACTGTAGAACCCCATGATGACTTTCCCTTGGAAAATTTCCTGTTTTCCGGGCCTTCTCCCGATGCAGGCGGATAAATTCCGGGAAATCAATATCTACGGGACACCGCTCGCTGCAGCGAGCGCAGCTGAGACACGCCCACAGTTCCGGGCTTTGAAGCAGGCCCCCATCTTGTTTCATCGTGGACTGTCTGATCATCTGCCGCGGTGAAAAGGTGGGAAGTTCCCGGCTGATGGGACAGCTTCCGGTACAGATACCGCACTCCATGCAGTAATCAATTTGTGTTTTTGTCAGTTTCATTTTCTGCTTCATAGAGCAAAATCCATCTCAGACGGATTCTGTGGTAGCGTTCTTTTTTTCCGGGGGCAAAGTTTTACCAAGCGTTTTGATCAGCTGAACAAAGCCACGCATCTCCTCGGCAAACTCCGCTCCTTCAGAAGCTGAAATCCATTTCAAATGCAAACGTTTTGGATCGATCCCGAGAAGGACAAGGAATTCACGGGTTTCCTCAACCACTTTCTGGCATTTCTTATTACCGTCCAGGTAATGACAATCCCCTAAATGTCACCCGGATACTATGACGCCATCCGCCCCCTTATCAAAGGCATCGAGCAGAAAGCCATGATTTACCCTTCCCGAACACATTAGACGAATCAGTCGGACATTCGTGGGATACTGCATCCGCGAAACCCCTGCCAGATCAGCACCGGCATAGGCGCACCAGTTGCATACAAACGCCACTATCTTCGGTTCTTCGGAAAAAAACATATCGATTGTCCTTATTTTATAGTCAAAACTTTTCGACCTATCACCCGATCGATTTAATCATCGCATGGACCTGATCATCCTGAAAATGGGCCAGTGACGACGCCCCTGTGGGACATGCCACATTACAAGCACCACAGCCGGTGCATAATACTTCCGATACCACTGCCTGCTGTTTTCCATCCACTTCTTTTACTTGAATCGCTTTGAAAAGACACGTGTTCTCACATTCTCCACACCCTCGGCAGAGATGGGGATCGACATGGGTTATCACGGCTTCGGCCATCATCTCCTTTTTAGAAAGGATTGAACAGGCCCTTGAGACTGCGCCGTGGGCTTGGGCAATGGCCTCACTCGCAAATTTGGGGCCATGGGCAAGGCCACAGAGAAAAAAGCCGGCTGTTGCAAAATCGAGGGGTCTGAGCTTGATATGTGCTTCCATAAAAAATCCATCTTCTTCAAAAGGAAGCCGTGCGACTTCCGATAGTTGCTTGCTTTCCGGTCTCGGTCGGATGGCTGCGCTCAATACCAGAAGGTCTGCCTGCAATTTCACCGGTATCTGAAGATGCTGATCAAAAACTAAAATTTCAAGCGCATCGCCGGTGGACGTTACAGTCGGTTTTTGATCTATTTCAAAACGGAAGAAACGAACTCCCTGTTTTCGCGCTTTCGTATAGGACAATTCTTTTAAACCAAATGTACGAATATCTCTATATCTGTCTCTTATACACATCT
>DRHF01000418.1 GCA_011049715.1 Desulfobacterales bacterium | reverse complement strand
CATCATTGGTTTCTTCGTGCAGTTCCTTCTCTTCATGGTTGTCCTGGTCTGGCTGATCAGGATGAGTGGGAAGTGGGGTTTCCTGGTTGTTACGGCTGCGTGGGTTTTTTTCGACTACTGCCGCTCCATAGGTATTCTGGGTTATCCATGGGGCCTCATCGGTACTACACAGTATCAATTCCTGTCTCTCATACAAATGGCTTCGTTAACAGGTGTATGGGGCATCAGCTTCGTGATACTTCTCTGTAATGCATCTCTGGCCTGGACTGTTGCTGCTCCAGCGTTCGACTGGATCTGGACCGGCGGACGCACCGTCCCCTATGCCGGTTTAGAGCATCGTAGCCCTGGGCCCTGGAAAACGTGTCTAACGACCATGCAGTCAATAATAAGAAACCCGCGCAGCCGTAACAACCAGGAAACCCCACTTCCCACTCATCCTGATCAGCCAGA
The DNA here is from genome assembly GCA_011049715.1 of Desulfobacterales bacterium. GTDB lineage: Bacteria > Desulfobacterota > Desulfobacteria > Desulfobacterales > UBA2156 > UBA2156. Next base: position 1,630 of record DRHF01000418.1, on the reverse strand, counting down.
CCAGGACAACCATGAAGAGAAGGAACTGCACGAAGAAACCAATGATGATCAAATGCAGGGTCACGTATTTATAGGTTCCGTGCCAGTAGTTGATTATGAGAGCTTGAAGCACTCCGAAGACGGTTCCATAGAAGATTCCCATTCCCGGTGATTTTGTCAGCAGAACGAGAAACAGGGGTATCAGGCAAAACCAGGCCAAAAGTCCGATGCCTTCCAGGTTGACAACCGACGGGAATGATAGGGCGAACAGTACGGCCGATGTAACCACCCACGGCAGCGCCCATGAAGTGACCCACCGGTAGAGCCAGTGCTTTTTCCGGTGAATCATATCCTCTATGTTTTTTTTAATAGTGCGATAGATGTAGTACCCGCCGTTGACCAGGAGAATGGGCCCGTAGCGCAGAAACGCGTAGAACTGCTCAAGGGCCGTGCTCTTGGCGAGATGAATCAGCCCCCGGGTGGCAATAAAACGTTGCATGTAGTCCAGGTTGGCGCTTTGTGCGTGGATGTAGGCAAACAGGAAGAGAATTAGAGCCGACGCCCATACGATCTCTATAAGAATACCCGGTTCCCTTCCAAAGAGAGCGAGCAAACCAAGAGCAAGTTGAAGAGTGAGAAACCCGAGTACCAGAAAGTCGGTGAAGTTGATTCCCTTGGTTTCATTTTTAAGGTTTTCCTGGATGTCAAGCTCTGTGCCGTTTTTTCCGATTCCTTTGAGCAGGTTTTCGAGGCTTTCAGAAGCAAAACTATAGGAGCGGATAATGTCGCCGCTCCTAACGTCGCGGATCGAGATCGATAGATCGCAGCCGCTGTAATATTTGTAGATGTAGGCAGTGGCAAACCGCTCCATATCCAGTTCCCGGGCGATTTCATGGGCTTCCTGGCGCCCTCTTCATCGGTAAGACCGGCTGAAAGAACCGGAAAGAATACGAGGCTGGGTTTTGGAATGAAAGCGATAGGTCCGGTGAAACAGAGCAGGAGCTCGATAATAGCCACGGCTACTGCTATAATCCCGAAAATACGCAGCTTAATTGATCCACTGCTTTTCTGTTCCATGATTCACCTCCATAAGCTTCAGGTCTACTGTTATAGAAAAGCAAGGATTGTGCCAAAGGTGAAAAATCTATATTTCTTTGCTATAGAAAGAGTTATGATAGAGGGCTGGTAAATATTCGGTGAACCCATAGTGGTTATGAGCGAAGAATAGATTTGAAATCTTTTGTCAGTGGATAAAGCCAAATGTCTTTTTTAGGCAGTTTATACTCGTTGAATATGTCTTTTTTACCACGGCCTTTAGTTTGACCTACCAATATCCAATTTGAAGCTTTGTAGCTTGTCCCATGAAATCGACCACACTCAACAAATGTTTCAAGCAAGACTGGATGATATCGGTATCGATGGTCCCAATCTTCAGGCAAGCGTTTAGAAACGATAGAGAGTAGCCGTGAAGCGAGGTTGCGAGAAATTACCCAGGGTAAAATAAGGAACCTGGCATTATTGACGATCAGATGTAGTTTCTGTTGGCGCTGTTCAGGAGTCCAGCCGATGAACCGATCTCTGGGTTGCACTTTCCAGGCCGCTGCACCGAATCCAAAAAGGGCAATCTCCTGTCCTTCAAAGGTGGCGAAAT
>DRHF01000417.1 GCA_011049715.1 Desulfobacterales bacterium | reverse complement strand
CGAGTCGAGGGGAAATGATGATTCGAGAAACCATGGATCAGGTGATTGAATTTGCAAGGTGCGGCCATTTTGAAACCATAGATATTACAGGTGGTGCACCTGAGCTGCATCCAGATTTGGGAAATTTTATTAAAAGCGTTTCCCCTTACGCCTCAAAAACCATATTACGATCCAACCTGACTGCACTCCCCCGTAAATTAAACCACCTCGTGGATATCCTGAAGGAATCCCAGACAACCATCGTGGCATCATTCCCCTCTTTAAACGAGGTTCAATTAGAATCCTTTAGAGGAAAAGGGAGTTTTCAATCGAGCATTGACACTCTTAAAACACTCAATGAAATGGGATATGGAAAAGAGAAAACCGGGCTTGAACTCGATCTGGTGGTCAACCCTTCAGGATCGTTTTTACCGCCCTCCCAAATTGAAACGGAAAATAGATTCCACAGGATCATCAAACAGAAATGGGACATTCGTTTTAACCGTCTATATACCTTTGCCAACGTCCCCTTGGGCAGATTTCGGACATGGCTGGTCAAGTCAGGCAACTTCGAAAACTACATGGAGAAACTTATTTCTGCTTTTAACCCTTGTGCGATTAAAGGTCTCATGTGTCGAAATCTGGTATCCGTCTCGTGGGATGGATACCTGTTTGATTGCGACTTTAATCAAGCAGCCGGTCTCTTTCTCGGAAAACAGAAAACACATGTTTCGGAAATAAAAAATCCTCCCGAACCCGGAACCCCCATTGCTGTCGGCAACCACTGTTTTACGTGTACGGCAGGTTCAGGCTTCACCTGAGGCGGCCAGATCACATCCTGAGGTCAGGAGTTTATTCCAACATCTCAACGAAATGCTGAGGTAAACAGGTTCCCTGCGATATTTTTCGGAATTTTTACTGCTTGAAGAACGAAAAAGTGAAAGGATTTGAGGCATGCCCACACCACCGGTTAGAATTTATTCCCTGAGTACATGCAGCCACTGCAGAACGACAAAAAAGCTTTTGTCAGAGTGCACCGTAAAATATGATGTTGTCGATGTCGACCTGCTCGAAGGTGAAGAAAGGAAAGCGATCCTTGCGGATGTTAGAAAATTTAATCCCATATGTTCCTTTCCGACCATAATCATCGGTGAAACCGTCATCGTCGGATTCAAAGAAAAAGAGATAAAGGAGGCATTGGGACTTTAATGGAAATCGAAAAGCTGTATCATATGCTGAAAAAGGTACAGGAGCCGAAAGGTTATTTTTTCAATAAGGATAAGGAAAAAGTCTTTGAACTTTTGGAATCGCTTCTGGTCAACAAAGAGCGATATGGATATATGGCTTGCCCCTGCAGGCTCGCATCCGGAGATAGAGAAAAAGACAAGGATATTTTTTGCCCTTGTATTTATCGAACGCCGGATGTTGAAGCATATGGAAGTTGTTACTGCAACCTTTATGTCTCAAAGAAGTGGAATGAAGGGAAAATACCGATAGAATACGTTCCGGAAAGACGTCCTCCCGAAAAGATTTTTTAAGGATCAAAATAAGTAAGACTACCTCGTAAAATTTAGGGTTCGCGCAGAAATAACTTCGCAGAATTGGCGCTTAGATTTGGTTCAGGTTTGGCCGATCCGAGAGAGTAAAACCACAGGAATAGCGAGCTATTTCGAGGATTTTGCGAGTGAGGCATCGGTCAAAGATGGGCTGAAGCTAAGATGCTAAAATGTAAAGTTATTTTTGCGCGAACCCTTATCATCGGAAATCATCCCAGGTTCGACTCCCAGACAATCAAGCATATTATTCACCGCAGTTTGGATCTGTTTTCCGGTTAACAATTCCGGCACTATTATTTTTGTGAAAAAATCTTATTCATCTATTTCTTGACTTTTTGACTTTCAGATCCCATTTTTACTCTATAATAAACCGCTGCCGATTATAACATCAGCTGCGTAAGGTATAGATATCTGAGTATTCCATGTTGAATAAGAGGAGGCGGAAATGACTGAGAAGATTAAAAAATTCAGCAAAATATGCAAATGTGAAAATTGTGGAAATGAAGCTGAAATGGTCGTTACATGTTCAATGGAATCCCCGGATATTGAGTCAAAGATGGAATCGATCGCAGATGTTGCTAATCCATCTGCATCCGCCAAACAGCTTAAAGGAACCGGAACCTGCTCCCACTGTGGAAATGAAGCTGAAATATGGGTTGATATGTAATTCTTTCGGGGAATGCGCTCGCTGTTTCAGCTCAACAGGTGAAAGAGAGGTATTTTATGGAAAATAACAAGGCGATATTAAATACAGGATTACGCGGTGTCACCATTGCCAGCACTCGGATCAGTGATGTAATCGGTGATGTCGGCAAGTTGATTTATAGGGGATATTTGGTTCAGGATTTGGCACAGCATGCTTCTTTTGAAGAAGTTGCTTATTTACTTCTGTATGAAACACTTCCGGATAAGGACCAACTCCAGACCTTCGAAGCCGATCTTACGAGTGAAAGACATATTCCTAATGAAATGATTACCGCCCTTAAAACCATACCGAAAAATGCACTCCCCATGGATGTCTTACAATCGAGTATTTCCATGCTGGCCTGTCATGACACCGGCATTCAGGAAACCTCTAGAGACGCGTTCTACCGTATGGCCATACGGCTTACCGCAAAAATACCGACCATCATTGCCTCATGGCATCGTATCAGGAGCAACCAAGAGCCGATACTGCCATCTGCTGAACTTGATCATGCTGCAAACTTTCTCTATATGTTAAAAGGGGCGGTTCCGGATGATGAAATCGCTAGATTTTTTGATGTCGCACTGATTCTGCATGCCGAGCATTCTTTTAATGCGTCAACGTTTGCAGCGAGAGAAGTGGCATCGACACGTGCGCATATCTACGCTGCGGTCTCTGCGGCAGTCGGGTCATTATCCGGTGAGTTGCACGGGGGGGCTAATGTCCGTGTGATGCAAATGTTATTAGAAATCGGCTCGTTGGCCGGTGTTGAAACCTATGTTAAGGAAACGCTGAACGCCGGAAAAAAGATCATGGGTCTGGGCCATGCGGTATACCAAACAGATGACCCGCGCGCACATATTCTTGCCCCGATGTCCAAAGCCATGGGGGAAAAGACCGGGGCGACCCAGTGGTATGAAATCTCAACGCAGTTGGAAAAAACAGCGAAAGCAGCTTTTAAACAGCTCAAGGGCAGAGATATCTATGTAAATGTAGATTTCTATAGCGGATCCCTCTATTATAACATGGGAATACCGGTTGATCTATTCACCCCTGTTTTCGCCATTGCCAGAATTGTGGGCTGGGCCGCCCATGTCCTTGAAGAGCGTTTTGGAGATGCCGCCCCAAAACCGATGCTGTATCGGCCGGAATCTGAATACACCGGAGATTACTGTGGGCCCGATGAATGTAAATTTATCGCACTTGAAAAAAGATAGGACAAATCAAACCAAAAACCATCCCCATGCCATTGAGCCCGGGGGTTTTACTAACTGAAAAAAATATTGAAAAAAATAAACCGGTGACTCTAAAAGGATAAAAGCGTTGCTAAAAAAACGCAACCTCAGGATGACTCAACAGCGTAAAGTGATCCTGGAAGAATTGAAAAAAATTAATTCGCATCCGGGGGCGGATGAAATCTACGAAAAGGTGAGAAAACGCCTTCCACGGATCAGCCTCGGGACAATTTATAGAAACCTTGAAATTTTATCCGAATTGGGGGAAATTCAAAACCTCGAACTGGGAGGGACTCTCAAACGATTTGACTCGAACCCCAAAAAACATTATCATGTTCGGTGTATTCAATGTGGTAGGGTTGATGATGCACCGATAGCCCCCTTGAAAAAAATTGAAAATAAAATTTACGGAGCAACCGTTTTCACCATCATTGGACACCGTCTAGAGTTTACCGGGTTCTGCCCCGAATGCTCTGAAAAAAATGCACTTCCTTAATCACTCGATGCCATACAGCGGCCTGCTTGAAAATTCATCATCACATTAAAATAGGAGATTACAAACGTGGAAAATGTAAAAGGCTCACAAACAGAAAAAAATTTGTTGGGGGCATTTGCTGGTGAATCCCAGGCTCGAAATCGATACACCTATTTTGCCAGCCAGGCCAAAAAAGAGGGATTTATACAGATTTCCGAAATATTTTCGGAAACCGCCAATCAGGAAAAAGAGCACGCAAAGCGGCTTTTTAAATTTCTTGAAGGGGGAGACCTCGAGGTGTCGGCTGAATTTCCTGCCGGAATCATAGGCACAACCCTTGAAAATCTGAAAGCCGCCGCCGCCGGGGAACATTATGAACAAACGGAGATGTACCCGGGCTTTGCGAAAATCGCCCGGGAAGAAGAACTCGATGCAATCGCCATAGTCTTCGAATCGATCGCTGTAGCGGAAAAACAACACGAAAAAAGATACCTTGACCTCGCTTTCAACATCGAATCAGACCGTGTTTTCAGAAGAGATGAAAAGGTAACTTGGCGTTGTCGCAATTGCGGCTACCTGCATGAAGGAGAAGGCGCGCCAGATCAATGCCCGGCCTGTGCACATCCACAAACGCATTTTGAACTGCTTGGAGAAAATTACTAACGGAAGCAAAACTTTAGTGCCAAATTCACAAAAACCAGGGGACCGGTCATATTTTTTTGGAATCGGTTTCAAATCTATCGCATGAAAGGAGAAAACAATGGCTGAAAGACTAGAAGTTTACAAATGTGAGGTATGTGGAAACATTGTCGAGGTACTCCACGGCGGCGATGGTGAGTTGGTATGCTGCGGCGAACCGATGAATCTTTTGGTCGAAAATACTGTGGATGCTGCCAGGGAAAAACACATTCCCGTTATGGAGAAAATCTCAGGAGGCACAAAAGTTTCGGTTGGGAGTGTTCCTCATCCCATGGAGGAGAAACACTACATCGAGTGGATCGAAATCATTGCCGACGGAAAGGCGTACCGGCAGTTTTTGAATCCTGGAGATGCACCTGAAACGACCTTTAACGTGGAGGCAGATCAGATTACTGCCCGGGAATACTGCAATCTGCACGGCCACTGGAAAGGATAATCCATTTGTTCTTCAACGGGGCAAAAAAAGGAGGTGATTTTTATGAACAGTTGGAAGTGTGAAAATTGTGGATACACACTGGAGGCTGATACGCCTCCGGAGGAGTGCCCGACCTGCAAGAAAAAATGCGAGTTTCTCAATAACACGTGCTATACCCCTGATTGTGCTGAAAATGGGGTTGACCACAGAATTGGATAAGAAAGAGCGCAACATGGCAAGCGCACTCATCTAGATTTTCAAAGATGGAAAAGGTAAATATCATGACCACACCACAGCATTGTCCCGGATTTCATGAACTCAAACATCTCAAGTCGTTTAAATGCAAGTGCGTATCCTGCGGGAAAGAAAAAGAAATTTTTTCGGATGAATTTAACAAAACGCATATCTGCAGCGAGTGCGGTAATGAGATCGATTTCTCCCAGTGTTCCCTGGAAGGTGAGGCATAAAAAATCGGTCTTCCGCTCTGCAAAAAAAAAACGATCTATTTCATTTTTCCGCTAGTATATCTGAAGATGAACAAAAAATGATCTTCGCGAGGAGAAGATAGATTTAAGGCTTTAACCCCATGTTTGTTCTCGGTATTCAAGGCAGCCCAAGAAAAAAAGGGAATACAGACTTTTTGCTCTCGGCTTTCATGGACCAGGCACGAGAATTGGGGGCAAAAACAGATGTCATTGAAGTGGATAAAAAAAATGTCCTGCCCTGCAAGGAATACCTTGTATGTGAAAAAAAAGGATTCTGTCCCATTGACGACGACATGAAACACGAAATCTATTCTCTGTTATGGGAAGCTGACGTCGTCGTTACAGCAACGCCCATTTTTTTTTACAACACCCCCTCCCAACTCAAGGCTCTCATTGACCGGTGCCAAACCCTCTGGGCTAGAAAATATAAACTCAAACTGGAGGATCCCGGCCGGAAATGGAGACGCGGTTTTTTGCTCGCGGTTGGCGCTACCAGAGGGAAAAATCTTTTTGAAGGTGTCCGCCTAACCACAAAATATTTTATGGATGCGGTCGGCGCCGGTTTTGATGGAAGCTTATGCTACCGGCAAATCGAAAATCCGGGGGACTTGGAAAAGCATCCAACGGTGTTGAAAGATGTAAAAGAGGCGGTGCATGGACTTTTGAAGCCGTTTGTCGGCAGAAAAAAAATTCTGTTTGCCTGTCGGGAAAACGCCTGTCGCAGTCAGATGGCATCCGCATTTGCACAGTATGTTGCCGGGGATAAAATAGAGACCTTTAGCGGCGGAACACATCCGACAAAAAGCATCGACCCGGTGATGGCCAAGGCAATGGCGGAAAAAGGGATTGACATGGCATTTCGCAAACCCAAATCTTTAGACTCCGCCATCTTCAATATACAACCCGACATCGTCATCACCATGGGGTGTGATGTAGAATGTCCTTTCATACCGGAAGTGAAAAGAGATGACTGGGATCTGACGGATCCCGCTGGAAAGCCCATAGCGGTTATGCGAAATGTATGTGATCAGATCGAAAAAAGGGTTGTCAAACTCATCGGTCAGTTATAATACACATCTTCATCTTCAAAACACCCAGTCACAGACAAGGAGGACATGGCATGGACAAATATGTATGCACCGTTTGCGGGTATGTTTACGATCCGGAACAAGGTGACCCTGATTCTGGCATTGAAACGGGGACAAAATTTGACGATCTACCCGAAGACTGGGAATGCCCGGTTTGCGGAGCGCCAAAGGAAGATTTCGAAAAAGACGAGTAAGCGACACGGATTAACCATTTCTTATTTTTCTAAAATTGGTCACTGCTTTATACTTCAGCGCCCGCTTTCCGACGGTTTTTTCACGTTTAGATAGCGGGCAGCCGATGCCCTTTTCTGTCAAGACTTTGCTCTTTTTAGCAGGAAAGGGCTTTAATTTAAATTTTTTACCGGTCTAAAATTTCCCCTCTTGTACTAACGACCACCTCTTTTATCGGAACTTCCTTCCCGGAAATTTCCAGACCCTTTTTTACAATAATGGGGAGACCTGCGCAGCAAGGGACTTCCATAACCACAACGGTAACACTTTTGATATCGGCAACTTGAAAGATTTCTGCAAATTTATTGACATAGCCTTCGGCATCATCAAACTTCGGACACCCCAATGCAACAACCTTTTCTTTTAAAAAATCCCGGTGGAGGGACGGGAATGCCACCGGCATACAATCGGCCAGGACCAGCAGGTCGGCTCCTTTTAAGAACTCCGCCGTTGGGGGAATGAGCCTGATCTGGACCGGCCAGTGAGATAGGGCCGAAGTTTCCTCCACACGGCTGATATCCGGTGCATTCGATGCCTGAACAGGTTCGATCCTATCAAACCGCTCAATACGTGAGGATGGACACCCTCCGGAAAGCATCGGTTCTGCTTTGGGCATATTCTTTTCTTTTTCTGCCAGGTACGCTTCCACAGCCGTTTCATCAAACTCCTCCGCTTCACGATCCACTACTTTAAGCGCCCCAACCGGACATTCTCCCAGACAGGCCCCAAGCCCATCACAATAATTATCTGCAATCACTTTTACTTTACCGTCTACGATCTCGAGAGCGCCCTCGGCACACGACGGTACGCATAGACCACAGCCATCACAAAGATCTTCATCAATTTCTATGATTTTACGGTTAACTTTCATTGGACCTCCTCTATATTAAACACTTTTTTTGCTTCTTTACGTCCATTTTCTGTCAAAAAGGACTTTTCAACGACATTGGAAAGCTTAGCCTCATCCATCAGATTTTCTTTCTGCCTCTCCTCAAGGTTGACAATAAGATCTGAATCATAGAGGGCTTTGAAATTTGTCGTTTCATCCGCCCGGGGGTGGTGGTGGTGTCCTACAATGTCACAAACCTCTTCGATCAATTCTTCCTTTGCACCCAGGCGGGTCATGATCGATCTAGCAATGGGCGGACCTTCCTCCTCCTGGTATTTCGCCTCGGAACTGCCGTGTTTTCTCTCTGCTTCCTGGATGCCGATATCATGAAGATAGGCCGCAGCTAAAATCACAGCCAGATTTCCACCCTCTTGCTTTCCGATCCTTTCAGCATAACGCGCCACACGTGTTGCATGCCCGATCCGTTTAAAATCAGATTTGAAATACCGCTTCATCTCTACTGCCACCCGGTCTTTGAGCAGATCTTCCTTCTGAGCCAGAAGTTCTGGCGGAAGGGTTCCCAGACACTGATCAGCATATTCACAATATGAGGCACAGCCGAAATCCATTTTCGGATTGACAAATCGATGGGCACATTTTTCGCATTTTCGGGACGTGTCGTCCTTGAAAAACTCAACGACATGGCCGCACTTTGGACATTTCTCTTCAAATATAGCCCCTGGTTTCCAATATCGGCTATCTTGCCCTGGACACTTCATTTCTCACTCCCCAAACCAATCCGGTTATCGATTTTTTTAAAGATTTAAACCAATTGCAACGTCATTGCCTTGACTTATGTCAAAAGGTCATGCTACTTTGAAAAAAAAGATGAATTTATGAAAAATATTTTGGATATCATATCCCATGCGCCTCTTTTTCATGGCCTTCCTGAAAACCAACTCCATGAAATCAAACGGATTGCCATCACAAAACGGGTCAAAAAGGGTGAAATTATCTTCTCCGAAGGTGATAATGGAAGCGGCTTTTATGTGATTGCAGACGGCATTATAAAAATATTTAAACTCTCATCAGAAGGGAAGGAAAAGATTCTTCATATTTTCAGAAATGGAGAACCCTTCGGAGAGGTGGCGGTCTTTACGGGGCGGACATTTCCCGCAAACGCACAGGCCATTTCGAATAGCCGGCTGCTGTTTTTCCCGAAAAACGAATTCGTCGGTCTAATCTCCGACAACCCCTCCCTTTCGCTGAATATGCTTGCTGAATTGTCAATCCGACTCCACCACTTTGCAGTCCAAATTGAAAATCTTTCCCTAAAAGAAGTTCCAGGCCGACTGGCATCCTATCTGATCTATCTTGCTGATGAACAAAACAGAGACGATTCCGTTACACTCAATATCTCTAAAGGTCAGCTGGCAAGTCTACTCGGTACAATTCCTGAAACTCTGTCGCGCATTTTTGCAAAAATGACCGATCAAAAATTAATAGTGGTCAGTGGTCGAAATATCAGCCTTTTGAATTATATCGGTCTGGAAGAACTTGCAGATCACGGGAAAACCCTGATATGAGAAAATAGAGGGGGTCTGAAGATTGGTTCAACTATCAGTTGATCTTTTATGTGAAGTCAGCTCTCTGCTGAGAATCTTGATATGCCCCATCTCTTCTCTGATAATTTCATCAATCCTATCTTTTCCAAAAGTCTCCGGCACCATATCTTTCATTCCCAGATAAAAGACAATGGAATCTTTCTCAGCCTCAAGTGCAGCCATATAGATCCGTTTTAAAGATGAGACATCAATCGTCTTTTCAAAAAATACCCGGGTATTCGCGAGTGCTTGAAGATACGCCATGGCTTCCCCTTCAGGGTCAAAGACGGCTGATGCTTTCTCCTTTTCCGCCAGATCGGCCCGCAAGGAGGCAAATGTCTTCTCGTGTGCATTCTCCATTTCGGATAGATAGAGTAAAAGTTTTTTTGCCGATGAATCGGAAAGACCTTCCGCTGCGGTACGGTAAAATTTTGCCCCGTTCCGCTCGAGCTGCTCGGCCATTTCAAAGATGTCGTCTGCGCTAAAATCATAGATCATTTGGTCAACTATCCTCTTTTTATCGTTGTTAACCCACTTTTTCTTTGGAGATACGCCGGTGTTCCTCATTTCGGATTTCGCGCCTGAGGAGTTTTCCAACTTTGGACTTGGGCAGCATATCACGGAACTCAATATAACTGGGAACCTTATAGGGGGCCAATCTACCGCGACACCACTTTATAAGCTCTGTGCCGCCTACCCCTCTAGCGTCCTCCTTTAAGACAACAATGCCTTTTACTCTTTCGCCAACTCGCTCGTCGGGTACCCCTACAGCACACGCGGCAATGACAGTAGGATGATCTTGCAAAACCGTCTCAATTTCCGAAGCAGAGACCCGGTATCCCTTATGCTTGATGATGTCTGCAGACCGCTCAACAAAGACGAGCTCTCCCTCCTTATCCTGTAGGACAAAATCACTCATCCGATAATAGATCTTCCCATTAATTTCAACATAGGACCGCTTCGTCTCTTCCGGCTTGTTCCAGTATTCTTTTATCGTATAGGGTGATGTTACCAGGAGTTCTCCGATTTCACCGGTGGGAACCGGTTTAAGCGTTTCCGGGTCGACCACAATGCACTCTCTGCTTTTTAATGGAAGACCCAATGTCGTCGGCTTTGGGTTTTCATCGATTCTGCTGTAAGTCACATGGCCGGCCTCGGTTGATCCATACACCTGATAAATGGGAATGCCAAATCGCTTCTTCCAACGGTTGAATACTTCAAGAGGCAGGACATCTCCGCCACAGAAACAATACCGAAGAGAGCTCAAATCATATTGATCCAGGCGGTCATTTTCCAAAATCATACGATAAAGGGCAGGAACCCCAAGGAACCAGCGGCTGCGATAACGCTGGATGGTTTCAAGAATAGCGTCGATCTGGGGTATTGGCATGAGAAGCGTGGTATTGCCTTTATTAAGCCCCAAAGACATAAACAGCCCCAAAGCCATGATATGAAAAAGCGGGTTGACCGCAATGTAAACGTCCTCCCCTTCTTTGAGATGATCTCCAGCCACATCGTCCGTCACGTCGTTAACATAGGACATCATACCGATGTGATTGCCCGGAACGCCTTTTGGAAAACCGGTGGTTCCGCCTGTATAAAGAATATACGAAAGGTCGTTCCAAGGATCTATTTCAACCTTTGTTTTGAGGGGTGGATGTTTTAAAAGAGCTTTAAATGAATAAATCTGATCGTTCCAGTCCACATTTCCGTGAGGAATTTTGTCAAATAGTATCCCAAGATACCTTTTCCAAAACGGCAGCAAGTCAGCTATGTTGGTTACGATAGCCCGTTTGAGTCCGGTACTGGAAAAAACTTCTTGGACGTAACAGAAGTTGGTGTCCTGGCAAATGATTGTTTCCGCCCCTGAATCCTTGACCATGTAATCGAGTTCGTAAGACGTGTAGATGGGAGAGACCGGCACAATTACAGCGCCAATTCTCTGTATACCCAGGAAGG
>DRHF01000416.1 GCA_011049715.1 Desulfobacterales bacterium | reverse complement strand
TTCGGGATTGGAGAATCCGGCGTGTCCCAGGCCAGCAGGCGGGTTAATGATAAAATAAGAAGTGACAAAAAGCTTAGAAGAAAAATCAGAAAGATTGAAAAAAAATTGAACGTGTGAAGAATGAAGACCTGACCCCTATGTTTTGGACCAAAACCATCAATGGGGAGAAGGTTCTCAACAACTTCAGCATGGTGTTGAACGGCGGGGATAAGGTCGCCTTTGTCGGAGACAGCAGCCTGTCCAAAACCGCCCTGTTCCAGATCCTGGCAGGAGAGATGGAGCCGGACTCCGGCAGCTTCCGATGGGGCCTGACCGTCACCACCTCCTACTTCTGCAAGGAGAACAGCCGCTTCTTTGAGACCGAGATGCCCCTGGTCCAATGGCTGCTGCAGTACGCTCCGGGAGAGGGGGTGAACTTTGCCCGCAGTTTCCTTGGCCGCATGCTCTTCTCCGGAGAAGAGGCCATGAAAAAAACCGGGGTTCTTTCCGGCGGAGAGAAGGTGCGCTGCATGCTCTCCAAAATGATGCTGAACGGCTCCAATGTGCTTCTGCTGGACGAGCCCACCAACCACCTTGACCTGGAGGCCATCACCTCCCTCAACGAGGGGCTCATGGATTTTCCCGAGGTGATTCTCTTTGCTTCTCACGACCACCAGTTCGTCTCTACCGTGGCCAACCGTATCGTGGAACTCACCCCGGAAGGCTCCATTGACCGGCTAATGAGCTTTGACGACTACCTGGCAAGCGCTGTCGTGGCCAAAGAGAGGGAAGCCCACTATTGCGGAAGAAGTGCCCTGGCACTCTGATCAGGGGCCGCCGTTGGTCGCCTTGCCGGGGTTGATACGAGAATAGTATTCTCTTATCGCCGTTTTAAATCACTCCCACCAGCAGGCTCAAATTTAGACCACCGTGGTAAATTGGATAGGGTTTCAACTGTAACGGCAATTTTTTCATCACCTTAGCATCGGGCACCAACATCGCGATTCGCCATCCCTTAAAATCATTTTTCAGCTTTTTGATGATTTCACGATAAAATTTGTCCTTATCCCCGTGGGGTTCGAGTCGCATACCGAATGGAGGATTCAATATGATGACACCCCTTTGTGGTGTGTAATCAAGTGGTAAAAGGTCAAAGAAATTTTTCGAAGAGACCTCGAGCACACGGAAAAATCCATATTTGCGACTAACTTCCTGAATCGCATGACACATCTTGGGGTTATTGTCCGAGGCAAATATAGATGGCGTTTTTGCTTCAACAATCCGCGCGGCGTACGTTTTCTTGATATGCGCCCATTGATTGGCACGAAAAGACGGCCATTTCATGAACGCAAATTCCCTGTAAAACCCCGGGGGTATGTTTTGCGCGATCATTGCGGCTTCAAGAGAAAAAGTCCCGGAGCCACACATGGGATCTATCAGGGGTTCTGTCCCGGAATACCCTGCAAAAGTCAAAGCAGACGAAGCAAGGGTCTCTCGTAAAGGCGCTTTACCGACAACTGTTTTAAGTCCTCTTTTAAATAGCAATGCCCCGCTAGTGTCCAGGGAAATGGTAAACCGGTCATCCACAACCCGGACAAACAGGCGCTGATTGTCCATATCGTCCAGTCTGGATTCTGTGGCCTGGTTTTGATAACCCGCCAGACGGGTTGTGATGCTCTTTTGAAAACAATCGGTGATGGCGGATGTGTGAAAGAGCCTCGAGTGTTTGGCTTTAATGCTGAAGTGGATGTCAGCCAATGGAGAAAAATAGAGTTCCCACGCAACGCCAGAAAGCTTTTTTTCGAGCTGTCTGAAATTGGTCGTCTTGAATTCGGTTACCCGCATCAGGATTCGATTGGGAATCCTGAGCACCAAATTGGCGATGTATCCATCTGACAGACGCCCATTGAACCTTACGCCGCCGGAAACGATTCGGGGCGCTTCTTCTGAAAGTCGAAGCGATGCCAGTTCGTTGAAACATAAAGCCTCCAGCCCGGGTGCCGTTGCGGCAAAAAAGGCGTGAGTGCGCCCGATCACATGGCGTTTTAACCGCTTTTCAAGCGGGCTTTTTGAAATCATATCGAGCATCCAATTGGAATCACGTCATCAGGTAAGCAGCATCGTTTCTTTGATAAAATCTATAGTAAAATCTCTTCGAGCGAGAGTACGATTCCTGTAATGAATGGAAGTTCTTTTTTCTTGCAATTCTGTCAAGTTTCAAGACCTGCCCCTATTGTTTTCATTCGTTAATTCCAAGGGACTATTTATTCGGGACCTGGCCCTGTTGGCTTCACATGGTAAAATCTCTTCGAATGAGTGTACTACTCTTGTAATAAATGGGAGCTCTTTTTTTTTGCAATTCTGTCAAGATTCAAAACCTGATCCTGTTATCTTCGGTCGCTTCCAACAATAGGGTTTATTTGAGCAAATGGGTCTGTCCTGTTCGGATTGCATCGATAAACAATTTTCCGGTCACTTTTAGTTTTCCCAACCTCCCTTTCTTATGAGCCATAATAATGTCGTAAAGATCTTCCCTAGTTTGTGGTGGTTTTACTTCTGTCGGTTTTTTTTGCAGGGACATGGCTTTTTTGGGGCACGTGGGTATACATACCCCGCATCCGATACAACGGTTCAGGTCTACCGAGCTTTGCTGCTTCTTTTCGGATACACTTGCCGCTCCGACTTGGCAGCGCTTTTCACAATTACCACATCCATCGCATGCATCGGTAT
>DRHF01000415.1 GCA_011049715.1 Desulfobacterales bacterium | reverse complement strand
CTTTCCCCCATTGCGTAAACTTGCCTCCACCGCATACGGGTTAATTCCTCCCACATAACGGTTGAGCACAATTCCGCCGAAAACATTGACTTCGGGGAACTCCTGACCGATAAGTCGAGCCCGACTTACGGTACTTTCGCTATGCCCTTTAAGTTGGACACCCAACATGCAAAAAAATATGGCCGGACAGGAAGATATTCGGTTCAAGAACTCGACTCGAAAGGGAGCAAAATCGGGATAAGTGTTTTGAAAAAAAATGGCGACTTGATTGATGAGCTTATCGAAATACTTGACCTAATCAACGAGTACAACGCTGTTCTCGGAACTTCCCATCTTTCGCCGGAAGAAATTATCAAATTAATTGACACGGCCAAAGAAAGGAAGGTTGAAAAAATTTGCCTGACCCATCCTTTTGTAAAAGTGCCGGGGGTCGATCTGGACTTCTTAAAAATTGTCGTTCCCAAGGGCGTTTTTGCGGAGTTTGGCTATTGCACGATAACGCCCATGTGGGCGAATGCAAAAGTTGATCAGGTCAGGGAATCCATTCAAGCCCTGGGAGCGGAGAACTGCATCATCATGTCGGACGGAGGACAGGTTCACAACCCCTGGCCCCATGAAGGCCTCAGAATTTTTGCCCAGAGCCTGCATGAAAAGGGGATAACACCCAAGGAACTCGAGCGCATGATGATTACGAACCCAAAACAGATCATGGGACTTTAAAGGGTGCGCCAATGAGCAGAATGAAGACAACCTATGTGGGATGTTCAACCCCCAAGGTGGATGCCCTTGATAAGGTCCTTGGAAGAGCGGTTTATGCCGGGGACATTAGTTTTCCGGGCATGCTCTATGGCCGCGTCCGCCGCGCGGATATCCCCCACGGCTTTATCGACGAAATTGATTTAAGTGCGGCAGAGGCAATGGAAGGGGTTGTTTGCGTTTTAACTGCCAAGGATGTCCCGGGAAATAACCGATTCGGCATTGCCTTTCCGGACCAGTGGGCGTTGGCGGAAGAGAAAATTCTATCTGTCGGGGATGCGGTCGCCATTGTAGCGGCAGAAACCGACGAGATCGCAAAAGATGCGATCCGCGCCATCCGGGTCAAATATCGCGAACTTCCCCCCTTGACCGATCTGCATGAAGCCATGGCCGACGGCGCTCCTCAATTGCATGCCAATAAAATCGGAAGTTACAAAAAAAAATCAGGAGGTCACCATTATCCATTGGGCGATGGCGGCCTCCAGCATGACCAAAAAAAACGGAAAAGCGAATTTTTACACAACACGAAAGGCAACGTGTTTCTGCACACAAAAGTTCGAAAGGGTGACATTGAAAAGGGTTTTACGCAGGCTGAAGTTATTGTTGAAAATACGTACAAAACCCAAGTTGTGGATCATGTTTATATGGAAACAGAATCAGGCGTTGGCAAAATGGACGAACATGGCAACCTGGTCATCTGGAATTCTTGCCAATACCCTTTTAGGGACCGTCGCCAGATAGCGTCGGTGCTCGGCCTTTCCCAAAACAAAGTGAGAGTGATCCAGGCAACAACGGGAGGAGCCTTTGGCGGCAAAGAGGATATTAACGTTGAAATCTACATCGCACTTCTAGCAAAGGCGACAAGGCGACCGGTTCGAATGGTGTGGGATCGGGAAGAATCCTTAGCCTATTCGACCAAAAAACATGCCATTGAGATCTGGACACGCTGGGGGGCGACCCGGGAAGGTAAACTTTGTGGCATGGAAGGCAAGGTTTATGGAGACACCGGGGCATACGCGGGTTTGGGAATATTTGTGGTGAAGAAATGTGGAATTCATCTCGCCGGCCCCTACCATATCCCAAATATAAAAGTTGATGCATTTTCCGTATATACAAACAATGTGATGGCCAGTGCGATGCGCGGTTTTGGTGTAACACAGGCCGCAGTTGCTCACGAAGGCCAGATGGACGAGTTGGCCAAACAACTGGGTATTCATCCATTAACGTTTCGATTGATGAACGCCTTGGATGTGGGACTGTCTACAGAAACGGGACACATAATGACCGAAGATGTGGGCATCAAACCCACCCTTGAAAAAATAAGGGAAGTTGTACTGGGAGACGAGTCCCTCGCTGTGTATCGGGAGGGTTTGATGTGAAAAAGCGAGGCATTGGTATCGGCTCTATGTATTATGGGTTGGGCTATGGCTATTCACGACCGGATATTGCTTCGGCCACCATTGAACTCTGCGAAGATGGTTCCCTGATTGTCCGGACAGGCACAGTTGATTTTGGGCAAGGCTCTGATACCCTCTTTTGCCAAATCGTGGCCGAAGAGCTTGGGGTAGCGCCTGATGACATTCAGATGGTCACTCCCGATACGGCGACCACACCTGACGCCGGCCCTACTTCGGCCAGCCGTGTGGCCTATGTCGGCGGAAATGCGGTTTTAAATGCCACGCTCGCGTTGAAACGAACCCTACACGGCGTTGCTGAAAGCATCCTTGGTGAGAAGAATCTTATTTTTATAAACCGGGAGGTGCGCGCAGAGACTTCAGGCAAATGTATATCTTTCACGGATCTTGCAAGGGCATGCCATCTGCGGGGTGCTCAAATCGTGGAAACGGGCTGGTTTAATAACACAACCGATGATGTTGACCCGCATACTGCCCAAGGTGATGCCTACGCGACGTACTGCTGGGCAACTCAACTTGCCGAAGTGGAGGTCGATACAGAAACAGGAAAGGTCGAGGTCTTGCGGGTTGTGGCCGCCCACGACGTAGGCAGAGCCTTTAATCCATCAATGGTTGAAGCACAGATAGAAGGAGGCGTTGTTATGGGAATGGGATATGCCCTCACCGAAGAGATCAAACAGGAAAAGGGCTACACACGAAAAATTTCCCTTGGTGAATATATGATCCCAACAAGCCTGGATGTACCCTCCATTGAATCGTGCATTGTGGAAATACCTGTTTCAACCGGCCCATACGGAGCCAAGGGTGTGGGGGAACCGGCCCTGATCCCTACCGCCCCAGCCATATTAAATGCCATCTGCGACGCGATCGGCATCCGTATTACGGAACTTCCTGCTAATCCAAGAAATTTGCATCGTCTGATTCGTGAAAAGGGAAAAAAAACCATGGGATCGGAGAATTAAATTGCAAAATTTCAACTTTCACTCTCCCGCATCTTTGGAGGATGCGTTAACCTATCTTTCTGACCATGCAGAGACCTGTAAAATTATTGCCGGAGGTACGGATCTTATCCCCAACTTAAGGACTGAGAAGCTGTATCCCATGCACATGCTCAATGTTTTAGAGCTTGAGGAATTGAGCGGTATCTCAGAAAATGAAAATACGATCAGAATCGGCCCCACAACGACATTTACAGAACTGATAGAAACGACTTTAATAAATCGATTTCTTCCCCTGCTGGTTAAGGCATCATCCCAAGTGGGCGGGCCCCAGATAAGAAACAGGGGAACGATCGGCGGAAACATCTGCACGGGATCGCCTGCTGCAGATGTTCTACCTGCGGTTATCGCCCTTGACGCAGAACTTGAGTTGCGATCCAAAAAAAATGGAACTCGGAGGATAGCCGCAAGTGAAGCCGTCCAGGCGCCTTACAATTCCAACTTGGGACCCGATGAGCTACTCACCGGAATTTTCATCCATAAATTGAAGCCGGGCGCCCGATGCGCCTATGAGAAAATTGCCACCCGAAATGCAATGGCCAGAGCATTTATGAATTTATCCATCGTCCTCCAAAGGGATGAGGAGGGAGTGATTTCAGACGTGAGGATCGTGCCGGGCGCAATGATGGCTTTTGCCAGAAGGATAACGGTTGCCGAAGAGGTTCTAGCGGGTAAGAAGCCGGATGAGTTTCTCATAGCGAAGGCTGCTGAAACCTTGCTTGGAGATTTGAAGGGAGTTTGGATACCGGATTACAAGATACCGGTATTCAGAAATATTTTTAAACGTCTTTTGGGTGAACTACTTTTAAAAAGTTGACGAAATAAGAAAAGCGTATATGCAGATTGATGAAAATAAGACCCTACTCCGGATGCGTGTCAACGGAAATCAAGTGGCGGTGGCTGTCGAGTCTACATGGACGCTGTTGCGGGTTCTTCGCGAAGAGCTCGGATTGACCGGCACTAAAAAGGGCTGCGAACAGGGAGATTGCGGGGTGTGTACCGTAATCATGAATGGCAAAGCAGTAAATGCATGTTTGATTTTAGCTCTTCAAGCAGAGTCCAAAGAGATCGAAACCATCGAAGGTTTAGGGACCCCCGATAAGCTGCATCCGTTGCAAGAGAGTTTCATTAAAAATGGTGCTGTTCAATGCGGGTTTTGTACCCCGGGGACCTTGATGTCTGCTGCAGCATTTTTACGGGAGACACCAAATCCGAAGATCGATGAAATCAAACGGGCGATTTCCGGCAATCTATGCCGGTGCACAGGCTACACCAAGATTATCAATGCGATTGAGAAAACTTCAAAGCAGGGGCAAAAGGCGATTTGAGGAAAAAATTTTGACATTCCAATGGGTGGAGGATTTTAACGTTAAAAAGGAGATAACATGGGTAAAAATAGACGCATAAAACCTGACCATCATGATGAATGGCCTTTTCTTTCTTTAAGGGACTATTTGGCCTATCTGGAAAAAAATGATCGTCTGCTTCATATCGACAAACCGGTAGACGCAAATCTTGAAATAGGCGGGATATCCCGCAAGCTTCTTGACGAGGGTTCGGATAAGGCTTGTATGTTTTGGAACACCACCTCATCATTTGAAGGTTACAACATAGAATCACCTTATCAGGTCTGTGTGGAGGGGATTCATCGGCATATGAAAATGTTTGAAGATATATTTAATGTTTCCAAAAAAGACATATATAAAAATTGGTTCGAGAAATTGTTGAAGCCGATACCGCCGGCCATGGTAAAGGATGCCCCTTGCAAAGAAGTCGTCCTGAAAGGCGACGATATCGATCTCCAGAAAATACCGATTGAACGCTGCGGATCAAAACAGGGAGGACCATTTATTTCTTTGGGAAACTGCCTGACCAAGCATCCGGATATGGATATTACCAACCTCGGGATTTATCGGCTCCAAGCCAAAAGCAAGAATCATACCGGCATTTTGATAGTTCCTCACCAGAGTGTGGCGGCGATTTACGCCAAATACGATGTACTGGGAAAACCGATGCCGATGGCCGTCGCCATTGGGACAGATCCATTGCTGCCCATCTGCGCAGCCGCTCCTTTTCCGGTGAATTTATCAGAATTAGATGGGTGGGGATCAATCACCGGTCGCCCTTTGGAGATGGTTAAGTGCGAAACAATTGATATATCGGTCCCGGCCCAGTCAGAATATATTTTAGAAGGAGAAGTATTGCAGGGCACCCGGGAGATGGAAGGGCCGTTTGGAGAGTATACCGGCTTTTATTCAGGCGTTCGAGACCTGCCGGTTTTCAAGGTGAATTGTATTACCCATCGCAAAGATCCTATTTATAACACCATAACCATAGGTAAACCACCCAGCGAAGCAATTTTTATATATGTCTTTTTTGGAAACATTAAATATATCTTCAAACATTTTCATATGCCGATGAATCCCCTCCACACAGACCTGATAAGGTGATTCTATGT
>DRHF01000414.1 GCA_011049715.1 Desulfobacterales bacterium | reverse complement strand
GGGGCAATAATTGATGAGATTTCTCGACTGACCTGGCCGGAAGACTTAAAAGATAACCTTGAGGAACTCGACGGCCTTGTCAGGAAGTATCGCCTCAAACAAGCCTATCCCGTCCTTGAGTCAATTATGAAGAGGCTGGCGGAGGTGATTATTTTGTGAGCGTGGCCATGGATGGAGAAAGCGCCCTGGAGGTAATCGAAGACGAGCCTCCGGACCTGGTTCTCCTGGATATCATGATGCCCGGTATTGATGGTTACGAAGTTTGTCGTCGCTTAAAGGGCGATCCTCAAACACGTGACATACCCGTTATTTTCATCACTGCTCTGGACGAGATCCAGGGGAAAACCACCGGCTTCGAGCTCGGGGCCGTGGATTTCATCACCAACCGGCAAGCAGAACATAAGGGAGAGCGCATGATATACAAATTCAGAAAAGGTTTTTATTCTTCAATATGCAGTTACTGTAAGAATACGCGTAATTTTATAGCGTTTTTTATATCTCTTGTCTTGATATGCAATGGATATGCGTATGCAGGCAAAGCCGAAAAAATAACCATTACCTGGGCGACAATCGGGGGTTTTTATACGGAGTGGGCTAGAAACCTCGCTCAAGAGTTTGAAGCTAAAAAGGGCATTTCAATCGAGATTGTCGGTATTGATTACCCTGAATTATATGAAAATCAGGTCACTGAATTAAAAATGGGCAGCGAGGCTTATGACATCATCACCTACGAACCCGCCTGGAAATCGGAATTCGCAAGTGAGGGCTGGTTGGCTCCACTTAATGATTATATTGCTGCTTCAGATCCGGAATCAATTGCAATTGACGACATTGCGCCGGCCCTTTGGGAATTAACTAGCCAGTGGCGCGGGAAAACGTATGGACTACCTTATTATACCTTTACCTCGGGATATTTCTATCGTTACGATTTATTTAATGATGTTGATGAAAAACAGGCATTTAGAAATAGATATGGGTATGAACTCGATATTCCCCAAACCTACGATCAAATGGCCGATATTGCGGAATTTTTTCATCGCAAGGCAGGCGATAAACTTAAAGGGCGGGTGTTAAAAAATGACTTTTACGGCATTGGCCTTATGGCCGGGCGGTTTCCCCAGATTCAGGACGAAATTATGTCCATTGCCTGGAACTTTGGAGCTCAACTGATAAAAGACGACGGCTCCCCTGGAACCACGGATAGAATTTTTATCAAAGCTGTTGAGTTCTATATAAAAAAACTCCTGCCTCATGCGCCACCCAATGCAACTTCCAGCGGTTTTGATGCGGTAGTGGGACAAATGCGACAGGGACTCATCGCTCAAACCGCCGGATTTTATTTGGATCAATGGCCCAATATCGTAAAAACGGAGACCCAGGTTCCAGGCGCGGAAATGGCCGCCGCAGCCTCGCCCGGCGCTGCATCCTGGCTGGGGGCTTTTTGTCTCGGCCTGTCAAGAAATTCAAAGCATCCAAAAGAATCTTTTGAATTTATAAAATTTCTCACCGGTCCGGAAGGACAACTCAAGTTTGCCAAAGGCGGAGGCACGGTCTCTAGAATCAGCATTCTAAGTGATACGACATTTATCAAAAGCAATCGAAAGGCCGCCGCTCATTATCCGGTTCTCTTACAAATCCTCGAGCATAATTACAGTTCAAAATTTTATCCCAATTTTTTTTATGTAAGAGAAAGCGGTAAGATATATGCTGAGGAGACAATTTGGTTCGCGGCGGCGGCAAGTGGCGAAATGTCCATTAAAAAGGCCATGAAGAATCTCGCCGATGCAATCGAGTATCACTGCGGAGGAAAGTGCAGGCTTTTCAATGGGCATCTTGGTGACGGATACCATCCTGAGCTGTCGCCATTTACCTTCGATAAAAGCGGATGGATCAGAAAGTAGATTTAAAATATGAGGAGTCAAAGGAAAGATAATGAGACTTGGCGTTAGACTTCTAATCGCTTTCCTTGCCGTAGGCCTGGTTCCTTTTATGATTATCGGCACTTTATCACTGTATGAAGCAAACCGTACGCTTTCACAACAGTCTTTAAACCAGCTTGTCAGTCTGCGGGAAGTTAAGAAATTTGCAGTCAAACGATACTTCAACAATATCAAAACACAACTCCTGGTTTTTTCCGAAGACCCGAAAGTCGCTGAGTTCATGCGCAAATCACGTTTCTTTTTTACCGGATACAAAACAGACCTTGCCGTAACGGATGAAGCAATGGAAAAAATGCGTAGAGAACTCCTGACGACTTACATGAAAGATTTCGTGGAAGTTTTAAGCGCTTCAGACGGCAGTGAACTGAATACATTGAAGGAAGCATTTTCGAAACTGGATGGCAATGCGATTGTCATACAGTATAAATACATCACGGAAAATGAAAATCCTTTGAAAAAAAAAGAGAGGTTGAACCGTGCAAAAGAAGATAGAACAGACTATACCAGATATCATGGGAAATTTCATTCAACCATAAGAAATTATTATAAGAGATTTGCAATCGACGACATACTCCTTATTGACCCGGACAATGGCAACATCGTTTATTCGGTGCAAAAAAATATTGATTTCGGAACATCTTTAAAGGATGGTCCCTGGGCCGGGACCAAATTGGCTGAAGTCCTGCAAACGGAAATGAAAAGACCGGAGAAAGAATCCGTTCTACTTGTGGATTATTCCCTTTATCTTCCAGCCTTTGATACGCCGGTCGGCTTTTTCGCCACTCCTATCTTCTACAAAAACGAAACAATCGGCATCGCGGTCTTCAGACTTTCCGTGGATGGGATCAACAAGATCATGGTCGAACGCGCCGGCCTTGGAAAAACGGGTGAAACCTATCTTGTCGGCTCTGACGGACTACTGCGATCCGATTCCAAGAATCGTGGTGTTAAAGATTCCTTTAGGAATCCGGAACTGAATAAAGTGGATACGATCGCAACGGCAGCCGCGCTGTCCGGAGAAAACGGTGCCGGGATTACTACCGACTATATGAAAAGGAGGGTTCTTAGCGCGTATTCCGCATTGAAAATTCATGGTTTGAACTGGGCGCTTATTGCGCAGAAAAATCTTGATGAAGCGTTTGCAATGGTTGACAGACTTCGTTTTCGTTTCATGCTTTTGGCGACGGTCGGATTTATCGCCATATTGGCAATCGTCTTTTTTATAAGTCGATCAATTATCAAACCATTGAGGCGTTTGGAACACAATGCAGAGCAACTTTCTATCGGAAATTTAAATGAAACGATTGATACCGGCCGCAGAGACGAGCTTGGCAGTCTGGCCAAAAGTTTTGCATATATGCGCGAAAATCTGAAAAATAGTTTTGAGCTCATTGATGACCAAAAAGGACAGTATCAGAGTATTTTTGAGAATGCCATTGAAGGGATTTTCCAGACATCGCGGGATGGGGATTTACTGAGAGTTAATCAGGCATTGACTAAAATGTTAGGTTATAATTCACCAGAAGAAATGATAAAAACTATTTCAAATGTTAAAGTACAACTTTTTGTAAATCTCTTAGATGGCGATAATTATACAAAACTACTGGAAGAAGATGGTTTTGTTAAAGGGTTTGAAACGATGCTCAAACGGAAGGATGGCAGCATCATAACTGTGTCAATAAACGCACAGGTGATCAATGATGAAAAAGGGAATTTCCGAGTTTTTCAAGGGATGATAGAAGATATTTCCGAGCGAAAGCAGGTCGAGGAATACAAAATTGCCAAAGAAGCAGCCGAGTTGGCCAACCGGGTCAAGAGCGAATTCCTGGCCAACATGAGTCATGAGATCCGCACCCCCATGAACGCCATCATCGGTATGGCCGATTTGGCCCTGGGTACCAAGCTGACTTCTAAACAACGTGAATATCTGAGTGTTGTTCGCTCTTCGTCCCGGGCCCTCTTAACTCTCATCAATGATATCCTGGATTTTTCAAAAATTGAGGCCGGTAAGCTTGAAATAGAGGCGGTGCCTTTTGGGTTGCGCGATCTACTCGATGATGTCGCAGACAGCTTCAAGGTGCAGGTGATCAAAAAGGAGATAGAATTTGTCATAGCCACATCCGTGGGTGCCCCCGAAGGGCTGGTGGGTGACCCTTTAAGGCTTCGGCAGATCCTGGTCAATTTGATCGGCAATGCCTTCAAGTTTACTGAAAAAGGCCAAATATGTCTCGAGGTCCTGCCCGCCGGTCAGGCAAAAGGAGCTGAGGTTGGGCTG
>DRHF01000413.1 GCA_011049715.1 Desulfobacterales bacterium | reverse complement strand
GGAATAATCGGGATCGCAGTTGAGATTATCCTCATCGGATGGGATCTGGGAATCTGTGTAATCTATTGAATCACAACTTGAGTGATTTTTGGTTTTTTGGCAAAAACCAGTGAAAACAGTTTGATGATCCGGCTCGAAACGCCGCGGGCGAGGTATGTCCAAAGAATTTACAACAACATGGACAAGCTATATCAAGTCATTCGAAAAGGCGATCTCGTTTTGGTCGAAGGACGCTCGGAAATGAGCCGGATCATCAAACTGTTTTCACTGGTTTTTGCCAAAAAACCAAAAATCACTCAAGTTGTGATTCAATAGATTACACAGATTCCCAGATCCCATCCGATGAGGATAATCTCAACTGCGATCCCGATTATTCCATAGAAATGTATGTCTCATAGTTAAAAAAGAACCTGGAGATTCAAGGGATGAGTCCGTCCAAAATGGACTAAAATGCGGTAATTCCCATCAATTTATGGGTGATCACATCTACTCACCTCTTTTTGCACCCATTCACAACCCTTTCTGCCATACCGTGCTCCTAAAGCTCAATATATTGTGGCACATTGTGGCACATTTTTTCTTGACATACAAGGCTGATTCTGCTATATTCTTCCTTCGAAAAAGCAATTTTCTCTTAATCATTGGTAACTTGTTAATAACCTAAAAAAAGGAGGGAGAAATGAAAAAATTTGTTTGTTCAATATGCGGGTTTGTTCACGAAGGCGAATATCCACCGGGAAGGTGCCCCGGTTGCGGTGCAGGCGGGTTTAAATTTAAGGAACAGCAAACTGATGAATAATCCTGGGCCGACAAGCATGTAATCAATGAAAGGTATGCTTCAATATTTGTAACTATCAAAACTGAAGCATGCTTACCGCATCCTTCAATCACTCTTGCCACAGAAAAAATATATAATCCAACTGATAGCCCTTAGAAATAAAAAGACGGCAACAACACTTTGTGGTCTGCCTTTAGCATTCAAAAATTCAGGTATATTGAGAGTATCTCAGATCTGTAAGAAACCTGTGATATCCTCTAAATTCAGGCCAAAATTTGATGGATTTATAGTCTGAAATTTCTATCCATCAAAACTCAAAACCATTTTATACCGATTGTTTGACGGGACTATGGATAAAACACTAAATTAATATCAAAACTGAACACTACTTGTCCAGACCGGTAAAAGTGCGGTGCTGTGGTGCGATTAAAAAAATCCTTAATCAGGTGAATATTCGGGTTGAGTACCCATAAAATCTTCTTTCTGGCTCTCCAACAGGAAATAGAGAAGATTGTCCGTAAATGCAGGGTGCTTGGTCAGATCGAGATGGTCCGAAAACAGAAAAAGAACCTGGCTCCATTGTATCGGCGATATGAGCCGTTTAGACAGGCTGCCCTTCAGACGTTCGTCCCCCAGCGCGCTGCTGCGCAGTACGGTACCGTCTCCAGGACCGGTTTCGGTTACGGTCAGTCTGCCCGCAGCATCGTATTGTATGGTCTGATCGGTTTTTTCGGCATCGCCGGCCACCAGCATCATTCGAAGAGAGGGTGGCGGTCTGGCCGGCATATCCATGACGGTTGTAAATTGCCTTGCACGATCAAGGACCTTCCTTAGATATGCTATAGCAATCTGCTTCCGTTTTTCAGGGCTATCGGCTCCGGGCAAAAGAAATTTTAAGATATCATCCTGCTTCGGATCGGCCAGCCCCCATCCTTTTTGTATCCAAAGCTCGGGATCAAGAATATCCTTTACCGGGAACCCCCTTTCATCCAGTAAGGGTTGATGACGGCTCCGCGGCAGCAATTCGTATAAAGAAGGCATAGTGCTTAAGACTGCAGGCGGGTAATGAGGCAAAAACATGGCCGGCCGGAACCCCTCTATGAGGCTAATTAGTGAATCAAGCGAGCCGCTATTTGGCGTCCCGATGATAACCAAATGTTCCACATATCGACTGCCTGCCCATGTTATCTCAGGCTTACTGCCGTCAGAAGGGATGTCTTTGGTACCATATCGAAGATAATAACGCGCGACAAGACCTCCCATCGAATGAGCCACTATATCAAATTTCACATCGTGATCTTTGATCCCAAAACGTTTTTCTATCTCAAGCTGAACATATTTTTTTTTCTCTTTGATAAAAATGTCCAATTTTTTTGCGCTCTCCACGATATCCCTGCGCCAATCGTAATCAAATTGAAAGCATGTAAAATGACGATCGCCGTAATCAAGAATTCCGGCTTCTACAAGGTCTTGATCCCGATATCCACCGATTCCGAGCACCCCCAGGATATGAGCATAGGTATTTTGTTCCAGCGGATACCCTAAAAAATTAACAACCACTCTGTCCAGAGTCCCGGCGGGAACGACATTGTCCAACATTTCGTCAAGCTTCAAATTATTTTGCATCGGGAGAGCGATGAGTCTTGCACCTTCTGCTGTTCGTGGGCTCATCTTGTTGAGACCGAATGTGCCCCAAACTACATCTCCTGTATCCTTGTCCACCAGTTTGGAACCGAGGAGGCCGGGGATAAGTATCACCGGGTTTCGATATGGACTCTCATTCTGAACCAGATTATTGTACAACCCCCCTAGATCCGGAACCTTCAGGGCCGGTGAACAGGCTGCTATCAACAGGATCGATATGAAACTTATGGTAACGGTGGTATGTCTCATTTTATTTGGCAATCGGTATAGCGGTCGATTTGGAAGAAAAATTGGCGGATACATCTCGCTTAGAAAACGGAAGATATTTTTCGAATCTTAATGTATCACACAACTCTAAAATACAGTGTATGAAAAAAATTAACAAGTGCAGAATTGAAATGATATGATAAATCGCGTGCTCTATATATTAAGGTGGGCGAGCTTTGATAAAGTTAAATAACCTTCCTCAAGTTGCGCACCTGATATTTTAAGGCATAGTCCTTGGCTTTGCCATATAATTTTATTTCTGGTTCTAACGTAAAACTCGTTCGCAGTATCATTAATGGGATAAACTTGATACTCTGTGCAACCTATCTGTTTTTTTTTGGATTAAAAAAGGTTTTTCAACCTAGAAAAACTTTTTCGATTTCGGGCCAATAAATACCTTGACTCGCACTTACTTTTTGCCTATTTGGGTGATAATATTTTAGGAGGAGCAGCAAGTGGCCCTTTTTACTCTGCTCGGCGTTCTCGTTCGGGTTTTCGGCAGCAGCGAACCGGAAGTACGCTTCACCGTAAACCCTTGTGCGGTCTTGATCAGGACAAAAATTGCCTATTTCTGAATCGGACACCCATAGTGATTGTTTTAAAACCGTTCTTTTTTATCTGGTTTATTTTCAACATTCCTCATATATATCTTCCTCTTCAATGATGGCGATTATAAAACGCAAAACCAAGTATCAACTCTTGTACGGCCAGGATGAAACATTAAGAATGCAAAGATTACAACATCTATTTAAGTATACTCATGCAGATGTTTCAGCCCGGCACACCTTTGATTTATGATGTATTATCTACCGTCGCGGATATGAGGACCGCAACCTACGTTCCGGGAGCTATCGAAACCGGAATACTACAGATGGCACATTCCCAAATGGCTTATCGTCTAAAAGCCGGCGTTACCCGAGACCAATCCTTTAAATCGTCCGTGAATTCTATCGTCAACCTCTCTTGAAAATACCGATGGATTATCTTGGGTCAGAATCTTTGTGGCTTTATTCAGGGCACGGACTTGGGTATCCGGCCTTCCGCTCTCTTCCCATAAATTCCGTATTTCACGGTCT
>DRHF01000412.1 GCA_011049715.1 Desulfobacterales bacterium | reverse complement strand
GCCTTATCCGTATCGCTGTCACACTCGGAGAGGGCTTCTTTACAATCCATGATTCCCGCCCCGGTTTTTTCCCGTAACTGTTTCACCATTGCCGCACTGATTTCCGTCATTCTTCTTCTCCTGTTTTCTCCGATTCAGAGACGTCCTGTGGATCTTCGATCCCGGTGTTCGTCGAATTTTCCGGTTGCTCGGTGGCTGCTCTTTTGATGATTTCTATCACCGGGCCTTCCGAGTCATCGGAAATCACCTTTCGCTCACCCGGTTTAAGATCTACTCCTTCCGGTATTTCCGGGATTTCCTCTTTTTGTTGTTTATCCGCCTCTGCCTGCCTTTTTTCTTCTAGCTGTTTGCTACCTTCAATGCATGCATCAGCTATTTTTGAGGTAATCAGACGAATGGCGCGGATCGCATCATCGTTGCCGGGTATGATATGGTCGATTTCATCCGGATCGCAGTTGGTGTCCACAATGGCCACGATCGGGATGTTCAGCCTTCTTCCCTCACGCACGGCAATGTTCTCGGCTTTGGGATCAACAATAAAAATGACACCGGGCAGCTGAGTCATATAGCGGATACCACCGAGATTGTTATCTAGCTTTACCCGTTCTTTTTCTAGTTTCAACCGTTCCTTTTTGATGTAGAGGTTGATTGATCCGTCATTCTTGATCGTATTGAGATGATTGAGGCGGTCAATACTTTGTTTAATCGTTTGAAAATTGGTCAACATCCCACCCAGCCATCGATTGCGGACATAATACATCTCGCATCGATTCGCCTCTTCGTAAATGGACTCCCGGGCCTGCTTTTTGGTGCCGACAAAAAGGGCGGATTTGCCACTGGCGACCGTGTCCACCACAAAATCGTATACGGATTTAAACATGCGGACGGTTTTCTGCAGGTCGATGATATAGATACCGTTTCGCGCCCCAAAGATGTACGGTTTCATTTTGGGGTTCCATCGTTTTGTTTGATGACCGAAGTGGACTCCTGCTTCGAGGAGTTCCTTCATTGTAACGTAACCCATTTTATGCTCCTTTTATCGAGGTTTATCATCCGCCAATATCATTCCTGTTGCCAACTTTCGGATCGACGAAAGCACCGGGAAACAGGTCCAAAGGCGTGTTTTTTATAAAGTAAATGAGTATAGCAAAGAAAATATGGTTTCACAACAGTTTTTTATTCCGGTTTTTTCATCATCTGAACCACCCGGTGACATCCGCTGTAATCTTTGATAAAGACGATCTTTTCATAATGACCACATTTTTTTGCGATCCTTTCAACGGCATTTTTCTGATCCTCCCCGATCTCTAAAAGCAGATAGCCCCCTGAGTCCAAATATATATGGGCATTTCGAATTAAATGCCTTAATGAGGATAGCCCATCCTGCCCGCCGTCAAGGGCTGCAACCGGTTCATATAGGCGAATTTCCGGCTGAAGCCCTGAGATGATTCGGGTCGGAATATAGGGCGGATTTGAAACGATGAGATCAAATGGATGCCTCATTTGGTGGAGTGGCGAAAACCAATCCGCTGAAAAAAAATTAGCGCTTTCATCCAGATGATGGAATTTGGCGTTCTCTCTGGCCAATGCAACCGCCTTTGTTGATCGATCAGAGGCAAAAAAAAGGTGCCACGGTTGTTCGGAGGCCAGGGCAAGGGTGATGGCCCCGGATCCGGTCCCAAGTTCCAATATACGCTTTGGCCCGGCGCGTTGACCAGGACTTGAATTCACCCCTAAAAGCAAAAGGGCTGTCTCGACCAGCCGCTCGGTCTCGGGCCTTGGGATCAGTACATCGGGTGTGACCGCAAGTGCCATTGACCAAAATCCCCTGGTGCCGACAATGTAGGCAACAGGCTCTCTTTTGACCCTTCGTTTCAGCAATGCCTTAAACCGGCTTAATTCGCTGTGTGAAAGCGGTTGATCATACTGCACGTATAGATCGATTCGATTGAGTTTTAAAATGTGTGCGAGGAGGATTTCGACCGATGCCCTCGAACCTTCAATACTGCGGGTTTTGAAATAAGAAGTGGCCCACTGTAGGAGTTTGAGAATTGTCCAGTTAGTTTTGTTGAGGAATTCCCCGTTCTTTGCCGGGTTTTTTAAGGGGTCCTGCATCCTGAAGCGCCTGGGTCTGATAGAATGTTGTCAACTCGTCAAGGATGATTTCGATATTCCCTTGCAAAATATTTTCCAGCTTATAGAGCGTTAACCCGATCCGGTGATCCGTGACCCGCCCCTGTGGAAAGTTGTAGGTTCGGATCCTTTCGCTTCTGTCTCCACTACCGATCTGGCTTTTTCGTTCTTCTGATCGCTTTTCGTTCTGCTCTCGGGTCATTTTGTCGAGAAGTCGAGCACGCATGACCTTCAAGGCCTTGCTTTTATTTTTCAGTTGTGATTTTTCATCCTGGCATGTCACTACAAGTCCAGACGGAAGGTGGGTGATTCGAACTGCCGAATCGGTGGTATTTACCGACTGCCCTCCCGGTCCGGTTGAACGAAATACATCGATTTTGATATCACCGGGGTCGATATAAATTTCAACATCTTCAGCCTCAGGCAATACGGCGACCGTAACAGCCGAGGTATGCACTCGGCCCTGGGCTTCGGTTTCCGGGACTCGTTGAACGCGATGGTTGCCACTTTCGTATTTTAAACGGCTGTACGCTCCTTTCCCGTGGATCATGGCAACAATCTCTTTCAATCCGCCAACACCGGTTGCGTGGTGATTGATGATTTCCACCTTCCAATTTTTGTTTTCAGCATACCGGCTGTACATTCTGAAAAGATCGCTAACAAACAAGCCTGCCTCTTCGCCGCCGATTCCGGCACGTATTTCAATAATTACATTCTTTTCATCGTTTTTATCTTTTGGCATCAACAGTTTTTTAAGCGCAGTTTCCAGGTTGTTCTTTTCCAGATCAAGCTTCTCTATTTCAGCGCGGGCCAGTGCTTTAATTTCGGGGTCTTTCTCACTTAACAGCTCCATGGTCTCTTCGAGATCGTTTAGTGCATGACGATAAGTTCTATACAACGTTACAATCTGATTGAGATCAGCATGCTCCCGGACATACCGCTGGTATGTTGCCTGGTCCTGTACAGTTTTGGGGTTGCTCATCAGCCTTTCGAGTTCCAAAAAGCGTTTTTCAACCCCTTCTAGTTTGTTAAACATGAAATCGCTTATGTAAAAATATTTTTAGGATATCTAGTGATAGGAGGGTTCTCAGACCTTCAGATCTGTTTTGGTCAGGTTATTTCTGCTGATCTGAATACTTCGCGTATTTTTTTCTGAAACGCTCGATTCGTCCAGCGGAATCGATCAATTTCTGTTTGCCGGTAAAAAAAGGATGACATTTTGAACAAATTTCAACCCGTATATTTGATCTTGTGGAATCAACTTCGATTACGTTTCCACAAGCGCACTGAATCGTTGTTTCTGAATACTCAGGATGAATACCGCTTTTCATGATCTTTTTAACCTCCGTTTGATTTTTTTAAGAATTCATGGCGCTAAGGAATTCCTGATTATTTTTCGTTCCACTCATTTTATCCAACAGAAATTCCAGGCTATCTACCGGATTTAGCGAGGAAAGCAGTTTTCTTAGAATCCAAACCCGGGTGAGGACATCCTTTTCTAACAGGAGCTCTTCTTTACGTGTTCCTGATTTATTAATGTCGATGGCCGGGAACAGGCGTTTGTCTGAAATTCTTCGGTCAAGCTGGAGTTCCAGATTCCCCGTCCCTTTAAACTCTTCGAAAATAACTTCATCCATCCGGCTTCCCGTGTCTATCAGAGCAGTGGCGATGATGGTCAGGCTCCCCCCCTCCTCAATGTTTCGGGCTGCGCCAAAAAACCGCTTCGGCCGTTGAAGTGCATTTGAATCAACCCCTCCGGAGAGGATCTTTCCGCTGGGGGGAATGACCGAATTATAGGCACGCGCAAGCCGGGTGATGCTGTCTAAAAGGATGACCACATCTTTTTTATGTTCCACCAGTCGTTTGGCCTTTTCGATCACCATTTCCGCAACCTGAACATGTCTTTCCGCCGGTTCGTCAAAGGTGGAGCTGACTACTTCGGCCTTGACCGAACGCGCCATGTCTGTAACCTCTTCGGGCCGTTCGTCGATCAGGAGCACAAACAGGACAATTTCTTTGTGGTTGGCCATGATGCTGTTGGCGATAGCCTGCAAAAGCATGGTCTTTCCGGACCTTGGGGGTGATACAATCAGTCCCCGCTGACCAAACCCGATCGGCGTTAATAGATCCATGATCCGCATGGAATAATTGTCCGAAGCGACTTCTAGATTTACTTTCCGGTCAGGATAGAGCGGGGTGAGGTTGTCGAACAGTATTTTTTCCCTTGCCACATCCGGATCTTCGTAGTTTGTCGCCTCCACCTTTAATAATGCGAAGTACCGCTCGGTTTCCTTTGGCTGTCGAATCTGTCCCGAAACCGTGTCCCCGGTTCTCAGGTTGAAACGGCGTATCTGTGAAGGAGAAACATAAATGTCATCGGGCCCCGGTAAATAATTGTAATCCGGCGCTCTTAAAAACCCGAATCCATCCGGCAAGATTTCTAATGTTCCTTCTCCAAAAATTTGACCGTTTTTTTCGATTTGCGCTTGAAGCAGGCCAAAAATAAGCTCCTGCTTTCGCATACCCGCAGCACCACCGATGTCGTAATCCTTGGCTAACCGGGTCAATTCGCTAATTTTTTTATCTTTAAGTTCAACAATGTTCATAGAGTGTTTTCCTCGTTTACACTACTTTGGCGTTCTGGCAAAAAGATGCCGGAATTTTAATGATATAAAAAAATCCGTTCTGAAACTCTGATAACCGATCAGAAACTCACAGGGTGCGGTAATAGCAGGGTAGCAGAAACCTCTTATTATATTTCAAAACTTTTTAAAAGATGGCAGACGGAATGAGACCTCGTTGGATAGTTCATAGTGCGGAACATGATTGCTTTGTGATTTAGTTTAGAAGAATTATTGAATATCCATACTGCTCGGCGGGTTTAATGCCTTGATCTTAATCTTCCCAACTATACTAAAACATGATTTTTTGTCTGTCAAGCCCTTTTAATCTTTTTTGTCTCTTTTGCCTGAAATCTTTGGAAAATACGGTCAACCGACTGAAGGACTTCATCCCTGAAACCATTATTCGTTATAACGAAATCAGCCCGGTCCCGCTTTTGGTCATCCGTCATTTGAACATTCAAAAGCCCCAGGGCATCACGGCGGGAAATGTTATCCCGATCCATCAGCCGTTTCACCTTCACATTCTGATCCGCGACAACCAGGATGACCACCTGAAACTGTTTTTCGATCCTTTTTTCAAAAAGGAGAGGAACCTCCACCAGGATCAGAGTCTCTCCACGTTTTTCCGCTTCAGACACCTGCCGGTTCATCAGTTCTGAGATTCGAGGATGGATAAATCGTTCAATGATTTTCCGGTCTTGAGCATCATTTATCATTATCTGTCGCAGCACCTTCCGATTCAACGTACCGTTGGGGCTCAGCACTCTCTTCCCAAAGTGCCCCCCAATTTTCTGCAGCGCGACTGACCCAGGGGCAACTACCTCCCTTGCCAGGGCATCGAGAAAAATGACATCGAGGCCCAAGCTTTTAAAACGGTTGCAAACCAGGGTTTTTCCGGAGCCGGCGCTTCCGGTTATCGCTACTTTTATCAATTGAAGGCTCGATGTCGACGACTTATTTTGTCTTGCATTGTCCAATGGAATAAATATATCGTTACCACCCCGCCAGCCAGTTCACCAATGGCAGCAGGAGGCCCGGTTTATCTGAAAAAGTGTTTATAAAGTGATTCCATTTAATACAAAAATTCTACCTGGAACAAAAGGCGTCTACATGGTCGGTGGTTCCGTCAGGGATCTTATCCTTGGCCGGCCTTCAACCGATTATGACATTGTCGTTCGCGGAAATCCAGAAAAATTTGCGAGAAAATTGTCAGAAAATTTATCCGGTCATCTGGTTAAAATGGGAAAACCGGGCCAGGTTGTCTTTCGGGTCGTTTCAGGGGAGCATCTTTTTGACATTTCGGCCATAAAGGGCCCGAACATTGAAACGGATCTTGTTCAAAGGGATTTTACGGTCAACGCGATAGCATACTCCTTTTTTTCCAAAACGATCATTGATCCTTTGAACGGATTGAAAGATATGGCTGAAAAAAAGGTGAGAATGACCTCTAGTAAAATTTTTAAGAAAGATCCGATTCGCCTGCTTAGGGCTTACAGAGTAGGGGCAACACTCAAATTTACCATTGAACAGCGAACCGCTGACGCAGTGGAAAAAAACATCAAATTGATTGGGGCTTCAGCAGCAGAACGGATCAGATTCGAGATTTTCAGCATACTCTGTCTACCGGAGTCGAATCACTCTTTTCTTCAGATGGCCGGGAACGGTCTTCTTTTCCAGATATTTCCGGAGCTTTTCAGGACAAAGGGATGTTTTCAAAACAGAATTCATCTTTTTGATGTGTTTGACCATACCATGAGAACCTTTTACATGCTTGAGAAACTTTTGGGTGCTGACCACCAATTTGACCCGGAGATTACCCGTCAAATTCGACGGCACATGGATGAAAAAAGATCGGCACAGCTAAAATGTGCGACCCTGTTCCATGATATCGGGAAACCGTTGGTCCGAACCATCGATCAAAATGGAAATATCCATTTTTACGGCCATGAGCAAAAAGGCGCGGACATGGCCAATAAGATATGTAAAAGACTGAAGTTCTCTGTCCGAGAAACAGGTTACATCGATTTTATAATCAGAAATCATTTAAAACCACTATTCTTTTTTACAGCCGGCAGAGAAAAAGATTTAACCCGGAAGGATTTGACTCGATTCTTTATGAAACTGGGCGATTTTACTCCGGATCTTTTGATCCATGCCATTGCAGATACCCGGGGGAAGGGGGATGAAAATGACGAAAGAAATGCGGCCTTTATCCGGTTTATAAAAAACCTGATCCATCGATATTTTGTAAACTTTCAGCCCAGATCGAAAGCACCGCCATTGATTACAGGGACCGACCTTATCCATCATTTCGGATTAACCCCCTCACCTCTATTTAAAACCATCTTAAACCGGGTCGAAGAAAGGACCCTGTCAAATGACCTTAATGACAGGACGGCCGCTTTAATTTTTGTAGAAGAGTTGCTGGGCCGCCGTATCAAGGCTTGACAATAACATGCTGTTTTTATAGTAGAGTCGGCGCCCATTGAAGCAGAGTTTTAATGCGCTGCGGAAGGTGTAGAATCATTTTATAAAAGGAGGAGGAATGAATATTTTGTTTTTTGGTCCAAATGGCAGCGGGAAGGGAACCCAAGGGACCATACTAAAGAAGAAATACAATCCACCCCATATCGAATCAGGGGCGATCTTTCGTGAAAACATTTCCGGCGGGACCGAATTGGGAGATCGGGCCAGGGAATATATCGATCGAGGAGATTTGGTTCCGGACGATATTACCATACCGATGATTCTCAATCGTCTCAAACAGGATGATTGTAAAAAAGGGTGGTTGCTCGATGGATTTCCGCGGAATAAAAACCAGGCCATCAAGCTCGATGAGGCTCTTCAGGGCGCCGGTATGTCCCTCGATATTGTTGTGGAAATCATCCTTGACCGTGAAATCGCAAAAAACAGGATTATGGGTCGCCGGCTCTGTGTAAAAGACAACAACCATCCCAATAATATCTATATTGAGATGATTTTACCGGTTGCTGGCAGATGCCGTATCTGCGGCGGCGAATTAAACACAAGGGCAGATGACCAGGATGAAGACGTGATCGACAAACGACATGATATTTACTATGATACGGAAACAGGGACCCTTGCGGCTGCTTACTATTTTAAAGATCTTGCAGCAAAGGAAGGGTTGATCGCTTATATCATCATAGATGGCAAACCCGGCGTAAAAGAGGTGACTGCCGAGCTTATTTCAAAGCTTTGAAGATTAAACTCAAAACAGCAAAATAATTTTGCTGCATCCATATTTTATCAAACATTTTTGTTGTCATAAAATATATTTTGGTGTAAGAAGGCATCGTTAAAAATGATAAATTGAATAGCCATCGGATAAATTAAATCCAAATTTTTTTTTGATGGAAAAAAGGAGGCGAGCGAGTTTGAAGAATATCGAAGTCAGGGTACTCAATGATGACCTTGAAAAAGCCATGCGCATTTTGAAGAAAAAGATTCAAAACGATGGTCTTTTTAAACGATTAAAGTTGAAAAAGAGCTATGAAAAGCCGAGTGAATGTCGGCGCCGCAAACAACGGGAAATAGTGCGACGGCAAAGAATGAACGCTTCAAGAAGCAGATACAGATAAAACTATTTGTGAATTTTCTATTACCCGGCAGGGTTTCTCCTGTCGGGTTTTTTTTATCATCATGACGCCAGAAAGTCCCTATAATGCCACTCTTGCGACCCTCTACAGTCTCGGAAGATTCGGCATAAAACTCGGTCTATCCACCATCAAAAGCATGCTGGAGGGATTGGATAATCCCCAAAAGGGTTTTAAGAGTATTCATGTTGCCGGAACAAACGGAAAAGGGTCGATTGCTTCAACCCTTTCATCGATATTGGCGTCATCCGGAAAAAAAGTTGGACTGTATACTTCGCCCCATCTGGTGCGCTTCAACGAGCGGATCTGCATCAATAATCGGCCGATTTCGGATCAAGATGTAGTTGCCGCTTACGAGGTGGTAAAAACGAATTATAAGGGATCACGCGAACCCACCTTTTTTGAATATGCGACCGCCATGGCCTTTTTTGCATTCGGCCGCCATCATGTCGACTGGGCTGTTATTGAAACCGGTATGGGGGGGCGACTCGATGCAACAAACATAATCACGCCGGTCCTTTCCGTTATATCCAATATTTCCCTTGAACATAAAATGTACCTTGGTAATACGATCGGTCAAATCGCTAAAGAAAAGGGCGGAATCATCAAAGAGGGAATACCTGTTGTCACAGGCGCGGGACAACTCGTCTCAATTGGTGTCTTGAAAACGATTGCGAAAAAACGCAGGGCACCATTTTTTCGCCTGGGCAGTGAATTTCGAGTGCGAAGAAGAAAAGGCGGAACATTTACATATTATGGCATGGATCATATCTGGCACAACATGTCCACCGGGCTCCTCGGTAATCACCAGGTGGACAACGCCGCACTTACACTGGCTGCCTGTGAAATATTAAACAGAGAAGGTGCAGGGATTTCCCTGTCAAATATCAAAAGGGGGATTGCCGGAAACAGATGGCCCGGAAGGCTGGAAATTGTTTCCAGATCCCCTTTTGTTCTTTTGGACGGCGCGCACAATTTAATGGCTGCACGGAACTTGGCCAGGTTTCTGCTCGACCATCTTTCAGACAAAAAGATAACACTTGTGATCGGTATTTTAGATGACAAGCCATATCACGCCATTCTCCGAAGTCTTATGCCTTTCTGCAGCAAAGTGATATTAACCCGTGCCAAAATCGACCGGGCATTACCACCGGAAACACTTTACCCCATTGCAAAGGAAATCGTTTCCAACATCCGCATTATTCCCGATGTAGGCGATGCCGTAAAGTGTGCGATTAAAACAGCATCTTTAAATGACGTTATTTGTGTTGCCGGCTCACTGTATGTGGTCGGTGAGGCGAAAGCCATGCTCGAATCAAAAAAAAAGGAATATTTCCCAATGCCCGGGTGATTTGGATGCCGGAAGTTCAAACACGTTTTATTAAGCCGGGAGATTCCCTATCAATTGACGGTTTTGGCTTGACTTTAAACGGATAATTTTTTATCGGTTGACATTCGATGTGCGCCCGTAGCTCAGTGGATAGAGCGTCAGCCTCCGGAGCTGAAAGCCGCTGGTTCGATCCCAGCCGGGCGTACCAATGATATCAGATAGTTATATATAGAGCCGATAGGAGAAAAACAGAAAATGTCGCAACTCAAAAACTCAAAGAAAACCACTGAATTGTCTATGAGTAATGAATTTTCTGTGTCAAAACCGAAACCTCAAAAAAAGGCAAAAACCGTACAAAAAACCCCATCCATGTCTTCTGCTAAATCCCCTATAGAAGATTCTGACTACCGCCATAAGGTAACAGACTCTATCTCTCAATCTTTAATCCTCAGCTATTCCGTATAGGGTTACACCGTCTTCTTATTCCACACCACTATTTGATACGACCGAAGAACTGAACCAAGAGATTGCCAAACTGAGAATAGAGACCCGGGATATTGCCTCAAAGCTTGAAATGACCAAGAAAGAATCTGTTAAATACAGAAGGGCGAAAG